>NZ_JBICZA010000016.1:19445-36398 GCF_043201585.1 Streptomyces sp. NPDC048297 | reverse complement strand
CCTTTGGGCTGACTTCGGATTGGCTGATGCATGACGGGCGCGTCGTCCCGTCAGCGATTGTCCTTTCGCATGAGGAGCAGCGCGAGCGCTTGGCCGCCGGTTGTCCGGAAGCCGTACCGGTGAGTGTGGTGGCGGGGGATCCCTGCTTCGATCAACTGCAGATGAGTGCCCCGTTCCGCGAGGAGTACCGGCGGGCTCTGGGGATACGGCCCGGACAGAAACTCATTGTGGTCTCGTCCACCTGGGGGCGCGGGTCGGTCATCTCCTCCGACGAGGACCACGAAAGGGATACGGACACTCTTCACCGCGCCCTCGCGGAATTGCCGGTCGACGAATATCGAATCCTCGCAGCAATTCATCCGAATTCCTGGTACGGTCACGGCGCCTGGCAGCTGCAGAACTGGTTGGCGCCACTCACCGAGCACGGACTGCTGCTCCCCGTACCGGACACGGAATCCTGGAAAGCCGCACTTCTGGCAGCGGACGGAATCCTTGGTGACCACGGCTCTTTGACCATGTACGGAATCGCCTTGGGAATTCCCGTGATTCTCGGATCCTTCCATGATGCGAAGGTCGCCCCTCAGTCCCCCATGGCTCGTCTCGGCACGGCTCTTCCCCGCCTGTCCCCTCGCCGGCCGTTCCTTGCTCAGCTCGAAGAGGCAGCCGCGGCACAGCCCAGCAGTGCTGAACTCCGCGACCTCCGCACGACCATCACCTCACGTCCCGGGGAATCGGCCGTTCTGCTGCGGCGCCTGTTCTATCGGTGGCTCGACCTGCCCGAGCCCGTGGCTCCGGCCCGCCCGCGCCTGGTCCCGGTCCCCTCCGCCGTACCCGTCGGGAGCACCTCTCCCGTCCAGCGGCCGGTGTACGTGTCAGCCGCGCCGGACGGAGGCCGGATCACCGTGCGCCGGTACGCGGCACCCCTGCAACGCCGCACGAGGGAACGGCATCTGGCCGGCACGCATCTGGTGGCCGACATCGATGATCCGGACGCCACATGGCCCCGCTCGGCGGACGTCCTGCTTCTGCCCCTCGGCCGGCCGTCCCGCACGGAGGCGACGGCGATCCGGGATGCCGTCGCCGCCCGGTACCCGGGATGCGGCCTGATCGCGATCGAGGAGCCGGACGACGCCTGTGTGGTGCTGCTGCGGGACGGCGGACGGCTGCACGCCCGCTGGCACGGCGGACGCCCCTCCTGGGCGTCGGCCGCCATCGCGGCATCGGTGGTCCACGACCACGCGGTGCCCATGGCCGGCGCCCCCGGGCCTGTACGGCTTCAGGTGACGATCGGTCCGGACTCCGGGACCGGCCTGCTCGCCATCGCGCCCCTGTGACTCACGACTCCCCGTCGTGGTCCCGCTCTCAGGTGCCCATGAGTCGCTGGTCCGCCTCCTGCGCGCGAAGGCTGTTCGCCTCGAGGAACAGATCACGCGCCGCGGTCCAGTCTCGCCGCGCCTCCTGGCGATCGCCCTGCTCACCCAGCAGATCGCCCCGGAGCAGATGGATCCCGGCGCGCTGGAACGGAGGACCCTTTTGGGTCATGAGCACGGCCGCCTTGTCGAGCGCCTCGACAGCCTCTCCGAGCAGCCCCGCGGCCCGGCGATCCTCCGCGAGGCGGGTCAGGGCACGGGCCTGGTTGTAGGGCTCGGGCACCCGCAGCTTCTCGAACTGGTCGTGCGCGAAGAGCAGTTCGCGCTTCGCGTCGTCATGACGGTGCAGGTCCGTACAGGCCGTCCCCCGGTGGAGCGCGAACAGGGCCCGCCCGCGCGGGTGCTCGATGCCTTCCAGGGCGTTCAGCCCCTGCGCGAAACGCCTCAAGGCTTCGGCGGGGTCGCCCGACCTGCGTTCCACCAGGCCGAGAGCCTCCAGCGCGCTGGACTCCGTACGCCGCTGCTCCTCGGTCCCGGTGCCGTCGTGCGGCCGTACGAGTGCCAGCGCGCGATCGAGGTAACCGCGAGCGGCCTCCGGGTCCCCCTGAAGGACGCTCCACCGGTCCTGGTGAGCGAAACCCAGCTCGAAGTACATCCGCGCGACGGCCATCTGGTCGCCGCATTCCTGGGCCGACCTGACAGCCAGTTCGTGCGTGGCGATCCAGGGATCGTGCAGGCCGCACCTGAGGTAGAAGGTGTGCAGTCCCTGTACCATCCGCCACGTCTGCTCGTGCCGGCCCGTCTCGTGGGCCAGACGCACCACGTTCTCCACGCTCTCCCGGCGCCGCTCCAGACCCGCGATCAGCGCCGGTTCGTCCACGGGGCCGGTCGGCGCGTAGGCCGCGTACGTTCCCGCGGGATCATGTCGGAGGCGGGAGGAGAGAGCTGCCTCCGTGCGTTCGAGGAACTCCAGGCGCTGCGCGATGATCCGGTCCTGGACCGCCTCGCGGACCGCGAGCGGTTGGTCGGCGCGGGCGCGCGCGAGGGCGTGGTCGTGGATCAGCCGGTGCCGCATCCGGTATCCGCCGTCCGCGGTGGTCTCGATCAGGTGCTCGCTGATGAGCTGCTGAAGGGCCCTGCTCCGGGCGGCGGCGTCCAGGTCGGGAAGCATGGCCCGTACGAGGTCCACCTCGAACTCCTCGGCGGGGTGCAGGCCGAGGCAGCGGTACAGAGAGGCGGCGTCGGGGGCGAGAGCGCGGTAGCCGGGGTCCAGGGCTGAGGACAGTTCTTCTTCCACGTCCAGCTCTCCCAGCCTCGTGCGGCGATCGGACATGGCGACCGCCAGCTCCCGCGCCTTGCCGGCGTGGCCGACCGCCAGCTGGGCCCCGGCGATGCACAGCGCGAGAGGGTGTCCCTGGCACGCGTCCGCGATCAGGTCCAGTTCCTTCTCGTACACGGCCTCGTCGCTGCCGATCCTGCCGACGCCGACCAGCAGCCGGCGGCTGTGCACCGCGTCCAGAGGGCCCAGTTCGAGGGGTTCGGCGTGCAGGGCACGCACCAGGCTGGGCAAGCGGGACGTGCTGGTGATGAGGACCACGCTGTCCGGGGAGTCCGGCAGCAGCGGTTCGATCTGTGCGGCCTGCACGACGTCTTCGAGCAGCAGAACGACCGGGCCACGCGCGGCGATGCGCTGCCGGAGGTACTCCGCGCGGTCCCCCGGGTCGGCAGGAATTTCCGGCACCGGGACGTCCAGCTCGCGGAACCAGCGTTCCAGGACCGCCCCGGAGTCCGGCATGCGCCCCCACACGTCTCTGCCGAACGAAGCCCGGAGTTGTGGGCGGCCCGCCAGCTCGTCCCGGTGCCTGTGCAGCCACTGACGCGCTGTGGCGGACGTTCCTATGCCCGGCATGCCGTGAAGGTACATCCTGGTAGGGGCGCCGGCGGCCTGGCGGCTCTCCCACAGGGCGTCCATCCGCCGCAACAACGCGTCATGGTTCTGGTAGTGGTGAACCGGCCCCAGGCTGATGTGCGGCACCGGGGGCGCGGGCGGGAGCGCGGGCTGCCGCAGATCCAGTTCGCCGGCCAAGGAGGGTTGTTCCACCAGCAGTCGGTGCAATCGGTCGTGCACCAGCCGTGCCACGCGCGCCTCGATGTCCCTCGCGTGCGTAGCGTCGCCTCGCGCATGGGCCAGACTCAGATCGCCGCCCAGTTCATCGAGTTCATCGACTTCTTCGACTTCATCGGCTTGATCGACTCCGCGAAGACCGGTGTCCTCGCGGCCCCGACCGCCCCGCCTGCGCAGCGCACCCAGCCGGTTCTTGAACGCGGTATAGCCGTCGGTCGTGATCAGCCCCATCAGGCTGGTCACGACCGATGCGATCACCACCGTGAACTCTGGCTCCACGCGCCCCCCTTGAACTGCCCCGTCTCCGGTTCGCTCCACCGTATAGGTCTCCGGCCCGCATATCGCGTGCGGTCGGTGGATCCGGCGTGCCAGGGTGGGGCATACAACTGTCAACTCCTGTCCCCCCACTGGCACTCAAGGGAGTCCCCCTCATGCTGCACGGCATCGACGTCAGCGCGTACCAGTCGTCGTCCTACGACACGGACGGCCTCTCGTTCGTCTTCATCAAGGCGACGGAGGGGCGTTCGTACGTCAACCCGAGACTCACGGACCAGACCAAGCACGGGCGTGACGCGGGGCTGGTCGTCGGCTTCTACCACTTTCTGTGGCCGGGTCATGTCGCCGCCCAGGCCGCGTACTTCGTCAAGCACGCCCCGGAGAAGGGAGGCGATCTGCTCGCCGTCGACTGGGAGACGACCAGCGAAGGCACGCACGCGAGCAACGCCGAGAAGGATCTGTTCATCCGGACCCTGAAGGAGCTCCGGCCGAACAACCAGGTGCTCCTGTACACGAACCGGGACTACTGGCTGAACATCGACACGACCTCGTACGCGGGCGACGGTCTGTGGATCGCCGACTACGTCACGGCGGGCAAGCCCCGCATCAAGGCCAAGTGGCGCTTCCACCAGTACAGCAGCGAGCCGCACGACAAGGACGTGGCCGCCTTCGAGACCCGGGCCGCCCTGCGCGCGTGGGCCGCGGACGCCTGAGGCGCGAACGGACAGGGTGCCCGGCGGCGGCCGGCCGAGCCGGTGCACGGCGCCGGGCACCCCTGTCGTGCCGGGCACCCCTGTCGTGCCGGGCACCCCTGTCGTGCCGGGCACCCCTGTCGTCAGGGGTTGTGGTGAGCCGGGGCGGGACTAGCCCCGGAAGTCGGCCGGGCGCTCCGGGGACGCCTCCGCCAGGGCCTTGCGCACGGCCTCCGTGCCCGCCCGCAGGCCGTACACCGGGGTGCCGGGCTGCTGGCGCCAGGAGTCGTCGAGGCCGCCAGCGTCGACCGTGTCGAAGCCCAGTTCGTCGATGAGGTCGCGGACGGCCTGCTTGGCGGCCGGGTCGTCGCCGGACACCGGCAGGGCCAGGCGCTCGGGGTCGCCGGCGGGGCGGGGGCGGTCCAGGATGTCCTGGGCGTAGGTGCCGTTGAAGGCCTTGATCACGGGGTGTCCGAGGTGCTGTTCGGTCCAGCGGCTCTCGGTCAGGCCGTCGTCCTCGATCCCGGCGATCCGGCCGTCGCGCTGCTGCGGGTAGTAGTTGTTGGTGTCGATCACGACAGCGCCGTCGGCCGCGCCGTCCAGCAGGCCGGCGGGGAGGTCGGGGATCCGCTTCAGCGGGACGGTGACCACGACGACCTGGGCGCCCTTGGCCGCGTCCGTCGCCAGGACCGGGGTCGCGCCGGTCTCCTCGGCCAGGTCCTTCAGGGTCTCGGGGCCGCGCGAGTTGGCCACGGAGACGTCGTGGCCGAGGGTGGTGAGCCGCCGGGTGAGGTTGCCGCCGATGTTGCCCGCGCCGATGATGCCGATCTTCATGAGGGGCTCTCCAGGTCGATGCATGCGCATACTTCCGTCATCTGCGACAACCCCGGGGTGAGGAGACCTATTCCGGCGGGCCGGCGCCGGGCCGGTCCGGCGGGAGGCCCGCCTGCCGATCGCCCCGGCGCCCCTGCCTCACTTGCTCAGGTAGGCCCAGAACTCGTCGAACGACAGGACCTTGTCGCCGTTGAGGTCACGGGTCTTGATGATGGACTCCGCCACCGTGTCGGTGACGTTCCAGTCACCCCCCTGCGCCAGGGCGGTCTTGAACTCGGCAGCCGTGATGAACCCGTCACCGTCCGCGTCGATCCGCTGGAACTGCTTGCGTGCTTCCTCGATGTCCGCCACCGATCCGCCCCTTTGTTTCGTGTTTCTCATGCCCTACGGGCGCACTGACGCAGGTCAGATTAGCTGCCTGCTTGCGCCTGAAGTGCGGCGACCACCCACGCGAAGTCCTCCTCGTGCGCGGGCGCGTCCGTTTCCTTCAGGACGGCGAGCAGCTGGCGGTAGCGGGCGAGCCGTACGTTGTGGCTCGCCTTCATGCGCGCGAGGACGGCGGTCCGGTCGGCGTTGCCGAGCAGGTCGCCCAGGACCCGGTCGGCCTCCGGCGACTCGGGCGCGATGCCCTGCTCACGGGCCGGCCCGACCAGCTCGACCAGCCGCTTGAAGAACCACATGGACGCCCCGGCGGGGGTGTCGTGTCCCCGGTCGGCCGCGTTGAACTCCGCCGCCTGCCGCATCTGCGCCCGGAACTCGGGGTCCTGGACGAGTTCGGCCAGCTCCACCCACGCGTCGACCTGCTCGGGCGTCGGATCGTCCGGGAGCGAGAGCGCGGAGGTGCGCATCCGCTCGCGGATGTCCGGGTCCGCCGTGTCGAGGCCGTGGAACAGCTCCTCCACGAACTCCTCCATGATCCGCCGCCGTTCGGCGGCCGACAGCCGTGCCAGTTTGTTCATCAGGGTCATCTCCTCCGCGGTCGCACCGCGTCTCGCCACGGTCGACAGCACCGCCCGGGTCACCTTCAGCGACCGGATCCGCGCGTCCAGCGCGATCACGTGCGCCGCCGCGACCTCGGCCACCGTCGTCTCGCCCGCCAGCACCTCGCGGACGGAGTCCAGGCCGAGCCCCAGCTCCCGCAGAGTGCGGATCAGCTCCAGACGGGCGGCGGACTCGGCGTCGTAGAGCCGGTAGCCGCCCGCGGAACGGGTCACGGGGGTCAGCACGCCTTCGTCGGACCAGTAGCGGATGGTGCGCACCGTGAGACCGGTGGCCCGCGCCAGCTCGCCGATGGTGAGAAGTCCGGTGCCGTCGTCGATCATGTCTGCGAGTGTGGGCCTTCCAGTGGGTGGAGACTCAAGGAGAGCCGTGACGGAGACCTTGCGGGACATCGTCGACGCGGCGGCGCACGGAGTCTTCCCGCCGGCGGACGGCCGTACGACGGTCGTACCGCAGCACTGTGCGCGGGACGCGGGGGTGCTGGCGTTCACCGCGCACTCGGTGGTCTTCACGGACGAGGACCCGGCGTGGGTGCGCGAGGCGCTGGCCCGCACGGGCACCGATCCGCTGGCGGCGCCGATGAACGCCCGTTTCCTCGCCGCGTTCATGGAGCGCACCGGCCGTGGTTCGGAGACCGTCGACGCGGTCATGGTCGGCTCGCCCCTGCCCGGCCGGCCGGACCTCGCGCTGCGCGAGATCGGGGACGCCGGGCATCCGCGCGCCGTCTACGCCCGCCGGCGCCGTGACGACGTGCGGGTGTGGGAGGCGGACGGCGCGGTGCTGGTCCTGGGGCGCGGGGTCGCGGGGCGTCTTGAGGTGTCCGTCGAGGTGGACGAGGGGGTACGGCACCGGGGGCTGGGCCGGGCCCTGGTGACGGCGGCGCGGCAGCTGGCGGGCGAGCCGCTGTGGGCGCAGGTGACACCCGGGAACGCCCGCAGCATGCGGGCGTTCCAGGCGGCCGGTTACCGCGTGGTCGGCGCGGAGGCGCTGCTGCTATGCGGCCGGTCAGCGGAAGATGCCGGTGTGTCCGAGTGAGTAGCGGCCGGGCTGCGGGTAGACGGCGAGGCCGTGCGGACCCTTGCCGACCTTGATGCGGGCGAGCAGCTTGCCGTCGCGGGTGTCGATGGCGTAGACCTCGGCGTTGTAGCGGCCGGACAGCCACAGCACCTTGCCGTCGGAGGAGACCCCGCCCATGTCGGGGCTGCCGCCGCCGGGCAGACGCCACTTGGCGGTGAGCCGGTTCTGGGCGAAGTCGAAAAGGGAGATGGTGCCCTCGCCCCGGTTGGAGACGTACATGACCCGGGAGTCCCGGCTGATGTACAGCCCGTGCGCGCCCATGCCGGTGGCGAGGAACGTCGGCTTGGCGAAGGTGTCGCCGTTCAGGATCCACACGCCGCCCGCGACCATGTCGGCGATGTAGTACAGCTTGCCGTCCGGGGAGATCTTGACGTCCTGCGGCATGGCCCCTTGGTATGGCAGCTTCTGCTGGGCGACCACCTTCATCTTCGCGGTGTCGACCTTCAGCAGTTCGCCGCTGAACTCGCAGGAGACGATGAAGTAGCGGCCGTCGGCGGAGAAGTCGGCGTGGTTGACGCCGTAGCAGCTGACCGGGACGGCCTTGACGACCTTCATGGTGTGCGCGTCCCGGAAGACGAGCTGGCGGTCCATGGAGGCCATGACGACCGCGTACTTGCCGTCGGGCGTGAAGTAGAGGTTGTACGGGTCGTGCACGGGGACCGGCTTGCCCGCCTTGCCGGTCTTCGGGTCGATCGGGGTGAGGCTGTTGCCGAGGTCGTTGTTGACCCACAGGGTCTTCAGGTCCCAGGACGGCACGACGTGCTGGGGCTGGCGGCCGACCCGGATGGTCTCGATGATCTTGTAGGTCTTCGGGTCGATGACATCGACGGTGTCGGAGTTGGTGTTGGGGACGTAGACGCGGGACGGGAAGTCCTTGACGACCGGGGAGAACCGGCCCGGCCGGTCGGCCGCGTAGAGGTCGGCCGGGTTCTGGACCGGGGGCATCCCGGGCAGCACGTCCATCTGCTGCCGCTTCTCCTGGGGCGGCTGGAGAGGCGCCTTGCTGGCGAGGGCCTCGTTCTCGTGGCTCTGGCCGCCCCCGCCGCACGCGGACAGCAGGGTCAGGGCGGTGAGGGCGGCTCCGGCGGCCAGGAGGCGGGAGGCGTTCGTGGTTCGCATCAGCTCAGCAGCTCCGTGGTGGTGACCGCGTGCAGTCCGCGGCGGTCGAGTTCGTGGAGTACGGCGGGGAGGGCGGCGACCGTGTCGGGGTATCCGAAGTGCAGGCTCACCACCGAGCCGGCGCGCACCTCGGCGGCCACCTTGCGGGTGACGGCGTCGGCGCCGGGGCGGGTGTAGTCGAGCGAGTCGACGTCGTACGACAGCACGTGCGGGTAGCCGGCGGCGCGGGCCAGCCGGGCGACCTGCGCGGAGGCGGTCGGTGCGCGGGAGGGGCGGAACCAGGTGCCGATGGATCCGGTGAGCCGCTTCAGCCGGTCCGCGCAGTCGGTGATCTCCTTGCGGGCCGCGCTCTCGGACAGGGTGTTGACGGCGATGTGCCGCTGGGTGTGGTTGCCGAGGTCGTGGCCGCCGTCGAGGATGCGCCGGGCGAGGTCAGGGTGTTCGTCCAGCCAGGTGCCGACGGCGAGGACGGTGAGCCGGGCGCCGCGCTGTTCGGCCGCGTCGAGCAGGGAGGTGGCGAGGGCCGGATCGCCCTGGCCGTGGAAGGTGAGGGCGACGTTCGGGCGGGTGCGCGGGCCGTGGGTGATCTGGGCGGGCTGCCCGGGAAAGGCGCGGGGCGCGGGCGCGGCCCGCGGGGTGGTCGCGGGGTGGCCGGCCGCGCGGGCGGAGGAGGTCGACGAGGAGGAGGCCCCGGAGGTCGTGGTGGCGCTCGGTGCCGCCGGGGTGGATCCGCATCCGGCGGCGAGCGCGCCTCCGGCGACGAGCCCGGCGCCCGCGCGCAGCACTCCGCGTCGGTTGGTCGTGGTCACGCGCACCATTTAAGAGGTGATAGGTAAGAAAACCACCGATTGGGCCGATTGGCCGAGGCTTTCGGGTCGCGGCGTCCTCACCGTGTCCGCGTGGCGCTTCATGCCCGCGTGGCGCTCTCGCCGCGCCTTCACGCCGGCTCGGCCGGGACCAGGGGGTGCCGTTCGGATCGGGCCGGCCGGGACCGACAGTGCGGACCGGCGGACCTGAGCGGGGTGCGATGCGTGCGGATGCGAGGCGGAGGAGGGAGTCGACGCGATGGGGGTCCGCGGCGCGAGCTGAGTTGAGCGTGGGGGGCGAGCGTGGGGGGCGAGCGTGGGGGAGTCGGCGAGTGACGACAACGCGGCAGATGTGCGTGCCAGGCTCCGTGCCAGACCCCGCGCCAGGTCCCGCGACGCCGGGATGGTCCGAACGCGACACCCTCTAGCGGTCGGCGACCCGCATCTCGAACCACGTCGTCTTGCCCCGGGGCAGCAGGTCCACGCCCCACCGGTCGGACAGTTTGTCGACCAGGAAGAGGCCGCGTCCGCTGATGTCCATCTCCTGAACCGGCATCAGGCAGGGCAGGCCGCGCGAGGGGTCGCGGACCTCGACGCGGATCCAGCCGCGGCGGCGGCGCATACGGAGTCCGAAGACGCGGGCGCCGGTGTGCCGCACGGCGTTGCCCACGAGTTCGGAGACGAGTAAGACCGCGTCCTCGGTCATCTTGGGGCTCAGTCCCCAGTGGCGCAGGACGATGACCTGGGTGAGCCGGCGCGCGGTGGCGGCGGATTCCGGGCGGGACGGCAGCGGGACCTCCGCCTCCGTCGGGTTTCCGTACAGTTCGAGCGCCTTGAGCGCCTGCTCGTCCTCGACCGCGGGCGACCAGCGTGCCGCGGCCGCACGGCTGTGTCCCCGCGGCTGTTCGATGCCCTCCAGCCCCGCCATGCCCCCATGATGGCCGTCCGAGGCCGTCTCCGGGGCCGTTCCGGAGGAATACGCCCCTCGCACGCCCCTGTTCCACGCCGCTCGGCCGGCATATGCCGAGGGCATGCCGTGGTCCGGCGCGGGCCAGTTGACCTGCGACGACGACTCACTTCCGGGCAATCGTCGGGCTCCCTCGACGAGGCAGACTTAAGGCTGTCTTAAGGCTCCCATAAACCGCCCCAACGAGGGACCCGAATCAGACGACGCGTCAATTGCAAGAGGGCCAGGGCAAGTTGTCCCGCAGTGCGGTGCAGTGCGGTGCAGTGCAGTGCCTGGCCGCGCAGTGCCGCGCCGCGCCTCGCCTCGCCTCGCCTCAGAGGAACTTGGCCTTGCCCGGCCCCTCCTCCACGAAGCTGCGCATGCCCCGCTCGCGGTCCTCGGTGGCGAACAGCCCGGCGAACCAGTTGCGTTCCAGCGCGAGCCCGGTGTCGATGTCCGTCTCCAGACCGGTGTCGATCGCCTCCTTGGCCGCGCGCAGCGCGATCGCCGGGCCCTTGGCGAGCCTGGCGGCCCAGGCGTGCGCCTGCTCGTACACCTCGGCGGCCGGCACGACCCGGTCCACCAGGCCGATGGCGAGGGCCTCTTCGGCCTTGACCATCCGGCCCGTGAAGATGAGGTCCTTCGCCTTGGAGGGGCCGACCAGCCGGGGCAGCCGCTGGGTGCCGCCGGCGCCCGGGACGAGGCCGAGCAGGATCTCGGGCTGGCCGAGCTTGGCGTCGTCGGCGGCGATGCGGTAGTCGGCGCACAGGGCGAGTTCACAGCCGCCGCCGAGCGCGTAGCCGGTGACGGCGGCGACGACGGGCTTGGGGATGCGGGCCACGGCGGTGAAGGAGTCCTGGAGGGCGCGGGCGCGCAGGACCATCGCGGTGTGGTCCATGTTCTGCATCTCCTTGATGTCCGCGCCCGCCGCGAACACCCGCTCGCCGCCGTAGATCACCACGGCGCGCACGTCGTCGCGGCGCGTGGCCTCCTCGGCGAGTTCCTTGATCCGGTCCTGCGTGGCCACGTCCAGCGCGTTCATCGGCGGCCGGTCCAGACGCAGCGTTGCGACACCTTCGGCGACTTCGAGATTGACGGTCATGCGCAGAGGTTAACGGGGACTAACGGCGACGGGCCCGGTGCCGTAGGTCACAGCGCCGGGCCCGGGGGTGGTTCGGGGGTCACTTGGTCCAGTCGGCCCAGGACATGTTCCAGCCGTTCAGGCCGTTGGCGGGGTCGACCGTGCGGTCGTGGGACCTCGTCACGACCACCACGTCGCCGACGATGGAGTGGTTGAAGAACCAGGCCGCCGGCACGCTCCTGGAGTAGCCGCCGCGCACGTCGCGCAGGCCGACACAGCCGTGGCTGGCGTTGTAGTTGCCGAAGGCGCCGCCGCCCCAGTAGTTGCCGTGGATGAAGGTGCCGGAGTCGGTGAGGCGGATGGCGTGCGGGACGTCCTTGATGTCGTACTCGCCGCCGTAGCCGACCGTCTCGCCGTTCATCCGGGTCTCGACGAGCTTCTCGCTCATGACCATCCGGCCGTTCCAGGTGTCGTAGCCGGGCTTGCCGGTGGTGACCGGGATGGTCCTGACGGTCCTGCCGTCCTGGGTGACCTTCATCGTGTGCTTCTTGGCGTCCACGTAGGAGACCTGGTTGCGCCCGATGGTGAACTTCACCGTCCTGTGCTGCTTGCCGTAGACGCCGTCACGGCCCTGGACGCCGTCGAGGTCCAGGTCGACGGTGACCTTCGTGCCGGACTTCCAGTAGTTCTCCGGGCGGAAGTCCAGGCGGTCGTTGCCGAACCAGTGGCCCTCGACGTCGACAGCCGGCTCGGTTTTGATGCTGATGGCCTTCTCGACGTCGTCGGGGTGGGTGATGCCCCGGGTGAAGCGCAGGGAGAACGGCATGCCGACGCCGACGGTGGAGCCGTCCTCGGGGGTGAAGTAGCCGGTGAAGGTGTTCTTCGGCGTGAGCGTGGTGAACGTGGAGTCCTCGGCGGCCTCACGGCCCTCGGAGTCCTTCGCGACCACGTGCACCGAGTACGTGGTGGCGCCGGCGAGATGCGTGGACGGCGTCCAGGACGCTCCCCCGGCGGCGATGGTGCCGGCGACCTTCGTGCCCTTGCCGTCCTTGACGGTGACCTCGGTCAGCTTGCCCTTGGTGACGCCGACCTTGAGCGCGCCGCTGGTGTCGACGCCCTTGGCGCCCGGCGCGGGCGAGATGCTGACGGCCGCCGCGGACTGCTTGCTCTGCTGCGCGCCCGAGCCCGTCCCCTTGTCGTCCCCCGCCCCGGCCCCCGCCTTGCCGCCCCCGCCGCACGCGGCGAGGGCCAGCACGAGCGCTCCGGTCACGAGCACCGCACCCCGGCCACGACGGCCTGTCCGCTGTGTCTGGGCCGTTCGCCTGATCCCCGCCGGCGCCCCCGATATCGGCCGCTTGTTCACTTGTTCTCCCCTCCAAGGCCCGGTCACAGGCCCACACCCCGGCGCGCCCCACGCGCCCGTCCGGGCATGGTAGCCGCAGGGTTTCGGGCTCGGCGGCGGCCGTATGTCACCGTTCCGTCGCAACTTCGGCCGCCGCCCGGCCCGTCAACCCCCCGGTTCACCGGGCTACTTGAGGACGCTGCCCGCTTTCCACTCGTTCCACGCCATGTTCCACCCTCCGAGACCATTGTCGGGTGAGACGGTTTTGTCCTTGCTGTTCACGACTTCGACGACGTCCCCGACCAGGGTGCGGTCGAAGAACCAGCCCGCCGGGGTGTCCGAGCTGCCGCCCTTCACGTCCATCAGACCCACGCAGCCGTGGCTGACGTTGACCTGGCCGGGGGCGTCCGGGGCCCAGTAGTTGCCGTGCAGGAAGGTGCCGGAGTCCGTGAGTTTGATGGCGTGCGGGACGTCGGGGATGTCGTACTCGGCGCCGAGGCCCACCGTCTGGCTGTTCATGCGGGTGACCTCAAGCATGTCCATCACCACCATCTTCCCGTTGTAGGTGGGGTGTTCGGGGGCGCCCGCGGTGATCGGCACGGTGGCGAGCAGCTGCCCGTCGCGCCGTACCTCCATCGTGTGTGCGGCCGCGTCGACCTGGGAGACCTGGCTGCGGCCGACGGTGAAGCCGATCGTCTTGTACTGGAGTCCGTAGGCCCCGCGCGCGCCCTCGACGTCCCGGAGCGCGAGGTCGACGGTGACCTCGGTGCCGGGTTTCCAGTAGTGCTCGGGCCGGAAGTCCAGGCGGTTCTTGCCGAACCAGTGCGCGCGGATCTCCACGGGCGGCTTCGCGCTGACGCTCACCGCGCGTTCGACGGCGGCACGGTTCGTGATATCCCGGCTGAAGGCGAGGGAGACGATCATTCCGGTGCCGACGGTGGAGCGGTTCTCGGGGGTGACGTAGGCGATGAACCGCTGGTCGGGGACGTAGGTCGTGAAGGTGGTGTGCCGGGCCGAGCGGCGGCCCCGGGTGTCCAGGGCCACCGCGTCGACGGTGTACTTCGCGGCCAGGGAGAGCCGTTCGTCGTCGGGCTCCCAGCTCAGCCCGTTGGCGCTGATGTGCCCGGGTACCGGGGACACCTGCGCGTCCTGCGACTTGCGGACGGTGACCTTCTCCAGCCGTCCGCCGGGCACCCTCACCCGCAGTCGCTCGGCCTGCCGGACCCCCTTGCTGCCGTCGTCCGGGCTCACCCGGATGACGTCCTCGGGGCGCGGGGGTTTGCCCAGCGCCCCGCCGATGCCCAGCGGTCCGGAGCCGTCCGCGGAACAGCCGGCCGCCCCGGCCAGCAGTCCCGCCCATGTCAGTGCCGCTGCCAGCGCGGCCACCGCGCGCCGCGCGCGTCCTTGTACGTGCCTCACGCAGGACACAACGACAGGGCACGCTCCGGGGAAACGTGAGTGCGACGCCCGTGCTGGGCAGAACTGTGGGGAGGACGACGCGAAGGGGAGCCGCCATCGCGCCCACGCCGGAGCCGTCGGGGCGCAGCCGTACCGTGCGGCCGGGCGTGCCCGGGGTCACAAGACCTGGGGCACGCCCGGCCCTTCGGCACGGTCGGGCGCCCCCGGGCCGAGCAGGCGAAATGAGGGGCGACTGGTGACGAGCGCAGCCGAGCAGCCGGCACGGGCCGAGGAGCCGGCCGCGGACTGGGGCCGTCCGGCCGCCGTGGTGAACGGCGCCCGTCGCGCCGTGCCGCCCGTGCCGCCCGTGTGGCCGGGTGCGCCGACACCGCTGGGGGCCCGGTTCCGGGTCGGTCCGGACGGGGTCGCGGGCACCAACTTCGCGCTGTGGGCGGCCGGGGCGGAGGGCGTACGGCTGTGTCTGTTCGACGAGCGGGGGCGGGAGACGCGCGTCGAGCTGAGCGAGCTGACGCACGAGATCTGGCACGGCTTCGTGCCGGGCGTCATGCCCGGCCAGCGCTACGGCTACCGGGTGGAGGGCCGCTGGGACCCGTGGACCGGCGCCCGCTGGAACCCGGCCAAGCTGCTGCTCGACCCCTACGCGCGCGCGGTGGACGGGGAGTTCCGGCTGCCGCCCGAGGTGTACGGACACGTCCGGGACTGGCCGGAGCAGCACGTCGCCGACACCGTGCGCGACGAGCGGGACTCGGCGCCGTACGTACCCAAGGGCGTCGTCGTCCACGATGACGACGACTGGTCCGACGACCGCCGGCCCAAGACGCCGTGGGCGGACTCGGTGATCTACGAACTGCACGTCAAGGGCTTCACCCGGCTGCATCCGGGCATCCCCGAGGAGTTGCGCGGCACCTACGCGGGGCTCGCGCACCCGGCCGCGATCGAGCACCTGGTGAAGCTGGGTGTGACGGCCGTGGAGCTGCTCCCGGTCCATCAGTTCGCGCACGAGGACCATCTGCTGCGCCGGGGCCTCACCAACTACTGGGGCTACAACTCCATCGGCTACTTCGCCCCGCACGCGGGGTACGCGGCCTCCGGTACGACGGGGCAGCAGGTCGGCGAGTTCAAGCGGATGGTCCGCGCGCTGCACGCGGCCGGCATCGAGGTCGTCCTCGACGTGGTCTACAACCACACGGCGGAGGCGGGCGAACTGGGGCCGACGCTCTCCCTGAAGGGCATCGACAACCGCGGCTACTACCGGCTCCAGCACGACGCCCGCCGGTACGCCGACTACACCGGCTGCGGCAACACCCTGCACGTGGTCCAGCCGCAGGTGCTGCGCCTGATCACGGACTCGCTGCGGTACTGGGTCACCGAGATGGGCGTGGACGGCTTCCGCTTCGACCTGGCCGCCGCGCTCGCCCGCTCGATGCACGACGTCGACATGCTGTCCCCTTTTCTGGCCGTGATCGCCCAGGACCCGGTGCTGCGCCGGGTCAAGCTCATCGCCGAGCCCTGGGACGTCGGCTCGGGCGGCTACCAGGTGGGCGCGTTCCCCCCGCTGTGGACGGAGTGGAACGACCGCTACCGCAACACCGTCCGCGACTTCTGGCGCCATGCGCTGCCGGACGTACGGGAGATGGGCTACCGGCTGTCCGGCTCCAGCGACCTGTACGCCTGGGGCGGCCGGCGCCCCTACGCCTCGGTCAACTTCGTCACCGCGCACGACGGCTTCACGCTGCGCGACCTGGTGTCGTACGAGCGCAAGCACAACGAGGCCAACGGCGAGAACAACCGGGACGGCACCGACGACAACCGGTCCTGGAACGGCGGGGTGGAGGGCGAGACACGCGACGAGGAGGTGCGGGCGCTGCGGCGCCGGCAGCTGCGGAACCTGATGACGACCCTGCTGCTGTCCACCGGCGTGCCGATGCTGGTCGCCGGTGACGAGCTGGGCCGCACCCAGCGGGGCAACAACAACGCGTACTGCCAGGACAACGAGATCAGCTGGCTGGACTGGTCCCTGCTGGACGACCCCGACTGGCGGCCCCTGTTCGACCTGACCTGCCGGCTGATCGCCCTGCGCCACCGGCACCCGGTGCTGCGCCGCCGCGCCTTCTTCTCCGGCCGCGCCCACCCGGCGGACGGGCTGCGGGACCTGGCGTGGTTCACGGCGCGGGGCGAGGAGATGACCGAGGGCGACTGGTACGCACCCGCCGCCACGCTTGGCATGTATCTGTCCGGCCGGGACATCCCCGGCCGGGACGGACATGGCTCACCGGTCACGGACGACAGCTTCCTCGCACTGCTGCACGCGGGCGACCACCCCACCGGCTTCATCCTGCCGTCCGCGCCGTGGGCGGAGCACTACGCGGTCGTGGTGGACACCTCCCACGAGGAGCAGACACAGGCGCCGGGCACGGTTTATGCGGCGGGCACGGAGATCACGGTGCCGGGGCGGGCGGTGCTGCTGCTGCGGGCGGTCTGAGGGCGCGGGCGAAGGCGCAGGGCGAAGGCCGCGGGCCTCAAGGGCACGCGCGGGCGCCGGCCGCGGGCTGCGGGCTGCGGGCTGCCGACCCAAAGGGCAGGCCGAAGGCGCAGGCGCCGGACGCGGTACGTGCAGCGGGCACGGAGATCACGGTGCCGGGGCGGGCGGTGCCGCTGCTGCGGGCGGTCTGAGGGCGCGGGCGAAGGCGCAGGGCGAAGGCCGCGGGCCTCAAGAGCACGCGCGGGCGCCGGCCGCGGGCTGCGGGCCGCGGGCTGCGGGCTGCGGGCTGCGGGCTGCGGGCTGCGGGCTGCCGACCCAAAGGGCAGGCCGAAGGCGCAGGCGCCGGACGCGGTACGTGCAGCGGGCACGGAGATCACGGTGCCGG
>NZ_JBICZA010000016.1:0-19348 GCF_043201585.1 Streptomyces sp. NPDC048297 | reverse complement strand
CGGGGCGGGCGGTGCCGCTGCGAGCCGTCTGAGCCGCGGGCGACAGCGCAGGCGCGGGCGGAAACCTCAAGTGCAGGCGAAAGCCGCGGGCGCAGGCCCGGGGCGGAGCCGAAGCGGGTGGAGCGCCCGCGACGGGGGCGAGGTTGTGCACCGAGCGGCGGGCCTCGCCGAGGCTGTGCCGCGCCAGCGCGGAGGCGCTCTCCAGGTGGGTGCGGGCGGTGGTGAGGTCGGGGGCGCCCGCGACGACCTGGAGCTGGGCGATGATCCCGGTCAGGCCCTGGGCGATGGTGTCGTGGATCTCGGCGGCCAGCCGGCGGCGCTCGTCGGCGACGCCGGCCTCCCGCGCCTGCACGAGGAGCTGTGCGTGCAGGGCGGCGTTCTCGTCCATGGCCTGCTGCAACGCGGCGTTGGTGCGCTCGAGTTCGGCGATGGTCTCGGCCTGGACGACGGTGCGGGCCTGCTCCCGCTCGGCGTAGCGCGTGAACACGCTGACCATGCCCATGTTGACGGCCAGGACGAGGAAGAAGCCGAGCCACAGGACCAGCCCGTGCGGCGGCCAGCCGCCGATCTCGCTGCCTGCCATGGTGACGGCGGTCAGGAAGAGGCCGGGCAGCACGAGGCGGCGGGGCAGGTCGACGCCGGCGGTGTAGTAGCCCGTCACGGCGTAGAAGGCGAAGAACGGGTTGATCCAGGACAGCACGAAGCCGATGGCCCAGCGCAGGAAGTAGAGGCAGACACCGGTCCGGCCCGGCGCCGGCCGCTTCCGCTTCACCCGGGCCCAGCACGTCTGCAGCACGGCGGCGGCGGCCACGAGCGCCGCCGCCGCGACCGTCTGGGGCCGGTCCATGCCGACGGGGCGGGCGGAGAGGACCGCGGCGACGGCACCGGCCCCCAGCAGCGCCCAGGGACCCCACGTGCTGAAGTCGGCCCGGGACTGCTGCTGCGCGACGATGGTCATGCGGCCAGTGTCCGGCACGGTTGCTCACTCCCAGCGGAACCAGCGGGCGGCCCCGGCCGTCAGCAGGACCGTCCACAGCGCGAGCACGCCCAGGTGCGTCCAGCCGGGCCAGTCCCCGGCGGCTGCCTCGTCCAGTGCGCGGGCCGCCGCGCCGAACGGGGTGAGTTGCACCACACGTGCCAGCGCGTGCGGCATCGACTGGACCGGCAGCCAGACGCCCGCGCAGAACATCATCGGGAAGAACACCGCCGAGCCGATCGCGCCGGCGATCTTCGTGGTGCGGGACAGCGCCGAGACGACACTGCCGAGGGCGAGGGCCGCGGCGACCGCGAGCAGCAGGGCGAGCAGGTAGCCGGCCGGCTGCCGGGGCAGGGTCACGCCGAAGGCGAGCCGGCCGACCACGAGCGCGAGCAGCGCCGAGCACAGGGCGACCGCGCCCTGCACGGCCATCTGCGCGGACAGCAGGGCGGAGGGGCGGACCGGGGTGACGGACATCCGGCGCAGGATGCCGCGCTCCCGGTAGCCGGTGAGGACCTGCGGCAGCGACTGCACCCCGGACATGATCAGGGCGACCAGCACGGCGATCGGTACGTAGGCGTCGACCGGCCGCAGTCCGCCCATCGAGTCGTCGGCCTCCCGGAACGAGGGGATGGAGCCGAGGATCACCAGGAGCAGCGTCGGGAACAGGAAGATCCAGAAGACGGCGGCGGGTTCGCGGCGGAACAGCCGGAACTCGGTGCGCAGTACGGCGGTGTTCATGCCGCGGCCTCCTTGGTCAGGTCGAGGAACGCATCGTCCAGGGTGGCGTCGGTGACGCGCAACTGGTGGGCGGTGATGTGGTGGCGGGCGAGCAGGGAGATGACCGCGTCGACCGTCTCGTCGGTGCCGGTGAGGGTGATCCGGCCGTCCTTGTGCTCGACGGAGGCGAGTGCGGGCAGCGCGCGCAGGTCCTGCTCGTCCAGCGGGGCGGACGGGGTGAAGGAGACGACGGTGGCGCCGGCGGAGCGCTGGATCAGACCGGCCGGGGTGTCCAGTGCCGCGATCCGCCCCTGGTCGATGACCGCGATGCGGTCGCAGAGCCGCTGCGCCTCCTCCATGAAGTGGGTGACGAGCAGCACGGTGACGCCGCTCGCGCGGACGTCCTCGATGAGTTGCCAGGTGTCGCGGCGGGCGCGCGGGGCGAGGCCGGTGGTCAGCTCGTCCAGGACCACGATCCGGGGATTGCCGATGAGCGCGAGCGCGATGAACAGGCGCTGCCGCTGTCCGCCGGAGAGCTTGCCGAACCGGGTGCCGAGCTTCGGCGTGAGGCCCAGGCGCTCGGCGAGCGGCCGCCAGTCGGCCGGGTCCGGGTAGAAGGCGGCGTACAGCTCCAGGGCCTCGCGCACGGTGAGTTTGGGCTGGAGTTCGCTCTGCTGGAGCTGGGCGCCGAGGATCCGGGCGACCTGCTCGTGGTCGGCGACGGGGTCGAGCCCGGTGACGCGCACCCGGCCGCCGTCGGGGACGCGCAGTCCCCCGACGCACTCCACGGTGGTGGTCTTGCCGGCGCCGTTCGGGCCGAGGATGCCGAAGATCTCGCCCTCCTCGACGGCGAAGGAGACGCCGTCGACGACGGGCCGGCCGCCGTAGGTCTTGCGCAGATCGGTGACTTCGATGACGGATGCCATGGGCCAAGGGTCCCGGGCGCAGCGCTTCGGGGGCATCGGCCGTCCCGCTCGAAGCGGCATCGTCCGATCGGTTGATGCGGGCCTACGACTGAAACGGGCTTACGACTGAAACGGGCTTACGACTGAAACGGGCTTACGACTGGAACGGGCCCGCGACCGCGGGGGCGGAGCCGGGCCGAAACTCGGTGGGCGATGTCAGTGCCGGTCCGTACGCTCGCGATGATGCCCACGACACGTGCAACCACCGAGGACCGTTCCGCTGTTCGCTCCCTGCTGAGGCTGTGGCCGTACGTCCGCCCCGTACGGGCCCGGCTGTTCACGGCCGCGTCCGTCGCGGTCGTCGCCTCCTGCACCGGGCTGGTGTTCCCGCTCGTCCTGAAGTGGATGGTCGACGGCCCGGTCGCCGGCCGGGACCCGGCCGGGGTGTGGTTCGGGGCGCTCGTCCTGCTGCTGCTCGGCGTCGCAGAGGCCGTGCTGTTCGGGATACGGCGCTGGCTGGTGGCCCGGCCGCTGTCGCGGGTCGAGGCGGACATGCGGGCGTCCCTCTACGGGCATCTGCAGCGGCTGCCGATCGCCTTCCACGACCGCTGGGCCTCGGGCCAGTTGCTGTCCCGGGGCACGACCGATCTGATGCTGCTGCGGATGTTCCTCGCCTTCCCACTGACCTTCCTGCTGGTCAACGGGGTGACGATCCTGGTCGGCCTGGTGATCATGCTGATGCAGGACTGGGTGCTGGGGCTGGTCGTCCTCGGGCCCACCGTGCCCGTGATGTGGACGTGCGCGGTCTTCGAGCGCCGGTACGCGGAGGTGGCGCGCAGGGCGCAGGACCAGGTCGGCGACCTGACCACGCTGGTCGAGGAGAGCGTGCTCGGCATCCGCATCATCAAGGGCTTCGGCCGGCACCGCAGCCAGGCACGGGCGTTCCGGGAACTGTCGGCCACCCTCCGGGGCACCGAACTGCGCAAGGCGCGGCTGCTCGCCGCCATCTGGTGCGTCATCGTGACCCTGCCCGAGGTGGCCATCGGAGCGGCGCTGGTCCTCGGGTCCGTGCGCGTGGCCGACGGCGACCTGTCGGCGGGCACCCTGGTCGCCTTCCTGAGCACGGCGCTGGCGCTGCGCTGGCCGGTGGACTCGATCGGCTTCCTGCTGGCGATGAGCCAGGAGGCGGCGACGGCCACGGAACGGTACTTCGAGGTGATGGACGAGGCGCGGGAGGGCGGGGCGGCCGAGGGAGGGGCGAACGGGGCGCGCCCGTCCGCGGCGCAGGGCGGCACGCCCGCGTCCGAGGACGACGCATCCGTGACGGAGAGCGGCACGCCCGTGGCGGAGAGCGGCACGCCCGTGGCGGCAAACGGCACGCCCGTGGCGCAGGGCGGCGCATCCGCGGCCAACGGCACCTCCACACCGGAGATCGGCACGCCCATGGCGGAGATCGGCATGCCCGCGGCGGCCGGCGGCACGCACGTGGCGGAAGGCAGCACGTTCGTGGCGCAGGACGGCGCGTCCATGGCGGCGAGCGGCGCGTCCACGGTGGAGGGAAGCCCGTCCACGTCGGCGAACAGCGTGTCCGTGGGCGGTCTGCGGTTCGAGAACGTCAGTTTCCGGTACCCCGACGCGTCGCCCGATTCCCCGCCCCTGCTCACCGGTGTCGACCTGCACGTCCGCCCCGGTGAGTCCATGGCCCTCGTCGGGGCCACCGGCAGTGGGAAGACGACCCTCACCGCGCTCGTGCCCCGGCTGCACGAGGTGACGTCCGGCCGGATCACGCTGGACGGTGTCGACATCACCGCCATGCCCCGCGAGGAACTGCGCACCAAGGTCGCCGTGGCCTTCGAGGAGCCGACCCTGTTCTCCGCCTCCGTCGGCGAGAACGTGCTGATGGGCGCCGGGGACGGCGCCGGCGCGGCGGAGCTGGACCGCGCTCTGGCCGTCGCGCAGGCCGAGTTCGCCCACGCGCTGCCGCAGGGCACCGACACCCGCGTCGGCGAGCAGGGCCTGAGCCTGTCCGGCGGTCAGCGCCAGCGCCTCGCGCTGGCCCGCGCGGTCGTCGGCCGCCCCGAGTTCCTGGTGCTGGACGACCCGCTGTCGGCGCTGGACGTGCACACGGAGGCCGCCGTGGAGGCCGCGCTGCGGCAGGTCCTCGTGGACACCACCGCGCTGATCGTGGCCCACCGCCCCTCCACCGTGCTGCTCGCCGACCGGGTCGCGCTGCTCTCGGACGGCCGTGTCACCGCCGTCGGCACCCACCACGAACTGCTGCGCACCAACCCCGAGTACGCCCACCTGATGTCCGGCGACCGAGGCGAACGCGAGGACTCCCGATGACGACGACGACCACGACCGGCCCGACGCCCGCCACCGACGACGACCCGCACCCGGGCCCCGGGAGCGCCGGCGACCCCTTCGACCGGGACGTCCTGCCCACCCCGCCCGGCGCCACGGCCGCCCTGCTGCGCTCGCTGCTCGCCCCCATGAAGGCCCGCGTCGTCCTCACCACACTCCTGCTGCTGCTCCAGCAGGCGGCGGTGCAGGCGGGCCCGCTGCTGGTGGCCTACGCCATCGACAGCGCCGTACCGGCGCTGCGGGAGGACCACGACCACGGCCCGCTGATCGCGGTGGCCGTCGGCTATCTGCTGTGCGCGCTGGTCTCCGGCGCCCTGCAGTTCGCGTTCATCGAGACCTCCGCGCGCGTGAGCCAGGACGTGCTGCTGGACCTGCGGGGACGGATCTTCCGGCACGCCCAGGCGCTGAGCGTCGACTTCCACGAGCGGTACACGTCGGGGCGGTTGATCTCGCGCTCCACGACGGACGTCGAGTCGCTGCGCGAACTCCTCGACGAGGGGCTGCAGGAACTGGTGACCGTGATCCTGTCCTTCGTCTACATCTCGGCGATGCTGCTGTGGCTTGATCTCGGCCTCGGGGCGCTCGCGGTCGCCTCGTTCGTGCCACTGTTCCTGCTCGTACGGCTCTATCAGCGGCGCGCGGGGCGGGTGTTCCGGGCCCGGTCGACGGCGATCGCGGCGGTGATCGTGAAGTTCGTGGAGACGATGAACGGCATCCGTCCGGTGCGCGCCTTCCGGCGGGAGGCCGTGAACGACGCCGAGTTCGACGTGCTGAACCGGCGGCACATGGGGACCAACGGGGACGCGCTGCTGGAGATGGCCCGTTACGTGGTCGGCTCCCGGCTGGTGGCGAACACGGCGGTCGCGGCGATCGTGCTGTGGGGTGCCTACCGGGTGGCGTCGGGCTCGCTGGCGCTGGGCGTGCTGGCGGCGTCCGTGCTGTATCTGCGACGCCTGTACGACCCGATCGACCGGCTCGGCATGTTCCTCAACTCCTACCAGTCGGCAGCCGCCTCGCTGGAGAAGATCGCCGGGCTGCTGGCGCAGACGCCGTCCGTGCCGGAGCCGGCCACGCCCCGCGAACTGCCGCCGCGCGACGGCGACTTCCCCGGCCGTGAGGTCGTCTTCGACGGCGTCCGCTTCGCCTACCGCACCGGCGGGGAGGTGCTGCCCCGCTTCGACCTGACGCTGCCGGCCGGACAGACGGTCGCGGTGGTCGGCACCACGGGCGCGGGCAAGTCGACGCTGGCCAAGCTGCTCGCCCGCTTCTACGACCCCACCGAGGGGCGGGTGCTGCTGGACGGGACCGACCTGCGCGAGCTGGCGGTTCCCGAACTGCGGCGCGGGGTGGTCATGGTGACCCAGGAGGCGTTCCTTTTCTCGGGGACGGTCGCGGAGAACATCGCGATCGGCCGGCCCGAGGCGAGCCGTGCGGAGATCGAGCGGGCGGCGAAGGCGATCGGCGCGCACGAGTTCATCAGCGCGCTGCCCGACGGGTACGACACGGACGTGCGCAAGCGCGGTGGGCGGATCTCGGCCGGACAGCGGCAACTGGTGGCCTTCGCACGGGCGTTGCTCGCGGACCCCGCGGTGCTGATCCTGGACGAGGCGACCAGTTCCCTGGACGTCCCGGGGGAACGGGCCGTGCAGCGGGCGATGTCGACGGTGCTGCGCGGTCGTACGGCCGTGGTGATCGCGCACCGGCTGTCCACCGTGGAGATCGCGGACCGGGTACTGGTCATGGAGCACGGGCGGATCGTCGAGGACGGCCGGCCGGACGTGCTGATCGCGGGTTCAGGTAAGTTCGCGGATCTGCACAAGGCGTGGCGCGACTCTCTCGCGTAGCACCGGACGGAGGACGGGGGCAGGATGATCGACGCGTACGAGGATCCAGGCACGCCCGACACCCGGGGCGGCTGGCGCTACCTGTGGTGGCTGGTCCTCCGCCAGCCCGGCCGGACTCTGGCCGGTGCGCTGCTGGGCAGTGCGTGGCTGGTGCTGATGGCGGCCCAGCCGTATCTGCTGTCGCGGGCCGTGGACGAGGGCCTGGTGCCGGGGCGGCTCGGGGTGCTCGCCGGCTGGACCGGGGCGATGTTCGTGACCGGGGTGGTGGCCGCCTGGCTGAGCATCATGCGGCACCGCACGATGACCCGGGTGCGGATGGACGCCAACTTCCGCACGGTCAAGCTGGTCGTGGGGCACGCGTCCCGGCTGGGGGCCTCGCTGGGGCGCCGGGCCGGGGCCGGTGAGGTCGTCACCATCGGGGTCGGTGACGTGCAGACCCTGGCGCAGGCGCTCACCGTGATGGGGCCCGGGGTGGGCTCGGTCGTCGTGTACACGCTGGTGGCGGTGCAGTTGCTGACCATCTCGGGGTCCCTCGCCACGGTGGTGCTGCTCGGGGTTCCGGTGATCGCCCTGCTGACCGGGCCGCTGACCCGCCGGCTCCAGGGCGCGGAGACCGAGTACCGGGAGCGGCAGGGCGTGCTGGCCGCGCGCATCGGCGACCTCGCGGGCGGGCTGCGTGTCCTCAACGGTCTCGGCGGCAAGGGCCTGTTCTCGGACGCGTTCGCGCGGGACTCGCAGCGGCTGCGCGCGCAGGGCTACCGGGTGGGTGCGGTGACCAGTTGGGTGCAGGCGCTCGGTGTGGGCCTGCCGACCCTGTTCCTGGCCGCGGTGACCTGGATCGCGGCCCGGCTGGCGGCCGAAGGGTCCATCACCGTCGGCGAGTTGGTGTCGGTGTACGGCTATGCCGCGGTGCTGATCGGGCCGGTGGCCTTCTTCGTGGAGATGAACTACGACCTGAACCGGGCGGTGGTGGCCGCCCGCCGGGTGGTGCGGCTGCTGAACCTGGAGCCGGAGCCGGACGAGGGCACGCTCCCCGCGCCGGACGGGCCGGCCGAGCTGCACGATCCGGCATCGGGCGTGCGGGTGGCGACCGGCCGGCTGACCGCGCTGGTCACCGCCCGGCCCGCGGAGGCCGCCGCCGTGGTCGACCGGCTGGGCCGGTACGGGCCCACCGAGGCCGTCTGGGGCGGGGTGCGCCTGGACGGCGTGCCGCTGGACGACGTCCGGGCCCGGATCCTGGTCGCGGACAACGAGGCGGATCTGTTCGCCGGGCCGCTGCGGGAGGTCGTGGCCGCCGCGCACACGGCGGACGAGGCCGCGGTGCGCCGGGCGGTGCACGCTGCCGCCGCCGAGGACGTCGTACGCGGGCTGCCGGACGGGCTGGACTCGGTGGTGTCCGGGCAGGGCCGCAGCCTGTCGGGCGGGCAGCGGCAGCGGGTGCGGCTGGTACGGGCGCTGCTCGCCGACCCGGAGGTGCTGCTGGCCGTGGAGCCGACCTCGGCGCTGGACGCGCACACGGAGTCGGCGGTCGCCGAGCGGTTGCGCGCGGCGCGGGAGGGGCGCACGACGGTGGTGACGACGACGTCGCCGCTGGTCCTGGACCGCGCGGACACGGTGCTGTTCCTGGTCGACGGCAAGGTGAGCGCGAGCGGCCCGCACCGGCGGCTGCTGGAGCGGGAGCCGGGCTACCGGGCTCTGGTGGCCCGGGACACCGAGGACACGGAGGACGCCGAGGACGCCGAGGACGCCGAGGACACTGACGACACCGACGAGACGGCCGGTGGGGCGGATCGGGTCACGGATGCCGAGGGGGCCGTACGGTGACGACGGACACGGGACTGCTGCCGGTCGCGGACCGGGCCTCGGTGCGGCGGGCGACCGGGCGGCTGGTGCGGGCCGACGGGCGGGCGTTCGCCGTGGCCCTGGTGCTGAACGCGCTGGCGGCCGGGGCCGGTGTGGTGGGGCCCTGGCTGGTCGGGCGCATCGTCGACGACGTGCGGGCCGGGCGCGGGGTCGCGGCGGTGGACCGGCTGGCGGTGTGGATCCTGGTGTGCGCGCTGGCCCAGCTGCTGCTGGCGCGCTGGGCACGGTACGTGGCGCACCGGTTCGGGGAGCGGACGCTGGCCCGGGTGCGCGAGAGGTACGTGGACCGGGTGCTGGGGCTGCCCGCGTCCGTGGTGGAGCGGGCCGGCACCGGTGATCTGACGGCGCGTGGCACGGCGGACGTGTCGACCGTCGGCACGACGCTGCGGGACGTCGGCCCGGAGCTGCTGGTGTACTCGGTGCAGGCGCTGTTCGTGATGGGCGCGGTGTTCGCGCTCGACCCGCTGCTCGGCCTGTTCGGGGTGCTCGGGCTGACGCCGATCACGCTGGCGTTGCGCTGGTATCTGCGCCGGGCCCGGGACGGCTATCTGGCCGAGGGCGCGGCGACGTCGGAGGTCGCCGAGATCGTGGCGGCGACGGCGATCGGGGCGCGCACGGTGGAGGCGTTCCGGCTCCAGGGGCGGCGGACCACCGCGAGCCGCGACGCGCTGGAGCACTCCCGCCGCACGCGGTTCTACACGCTGCGGCTGCGCAGTGTGTTCTTCCCGGCGGTCGAGGTGTCGTACAACATCCCCGTGGTCGGGGTGCTGCTGGTCGGCGGCTGGCTGCACGGGCGCGGGGTGATGGGGGTGGGCGCCGTGGTGGCCGGGGCGCTGTATCTGCGCCAGCTCACCGAGCCGCTGGACATGATCCTGATGCGGGTGGAGCAACTGCAGAGCAGCGGCGCCTCGTTCGCCCGTGTGGAGGGGCTCGCGCGGGCTCCCCGGACGGACGACGCCGGCTCCTCCCCCACTCCGGCGGACGACCGGATCGACGTGCGCGGGGTGCGGTACGCCTACGAGCGCGGCGGTGAGGTGCTGCGCGGGGTGGACCTGACGGTGCGGCCGGGCGAGCGGCTCGCGGTGGTGGGCCAGTCCGGTGCGGGCAAGACGACCCTGAGCAGGCTGCTCGCGGGGATCGACACGCCCGGTTCGGGCACGGTGACGGTGGGCGGGGTGCCGGTCGCCGCGCTGGAGCCGGAGCGGCTGCGCCGCCAGGTGGTGCTGGTCACCCAGGAGCACCACGTCTTCCTGGGCACGGTCCGCGACAACCTGCTGATCGCCGAACCCTCGGCCACGGACGACGCGTTGTGGAAGGCGCTGGCGGCGGTCGGCGCGGACGACTGGGTCCGCGACCTCGCCGACGGCCTCGACACCGACCTCGGTCCGGGCGGGCACCGCACCGACGGCTCCCAGGCCCAGCAACTGGCCCTGGCCCGGGTGGTCCTGGCCGATCCGCACACCCTGATCCTCGACGAGGCGACCGCCCTGCTCGACCCCACGACGGCCCGGCACACCGAACGCGCCCTGGCCGCGGTCCTGGAGGGCCGTACGGTCATCGCGATCGCCCACCGGCTGCACACCGCCCATGACGCGGACCGGGTGGCGGTCATGGAGGACGGCCTGGTGACCGAGTTGGGCACGCACGACGAACTGGTCGCGGCGGGCGGCGCGTACGCCTCCCTGTGGCGCACGTGGCACGGGGACGACACGACGGCCTGAGCCGCGCCATGGCCTGAAAATGGTCCGTATATCGAACATGAACATCCGTTCAACGAACCGCTTTCCGGCCAAATTTCTGACGCGCTCCTGACAGATTCGTTGATCACCTGCCACTCTTCCCACGGCCGACTCACAGCAACCCCACCGTTCTCGCGCGTTCGTGTGGGCCGGCTCGGCACGCGTCACGTACACGTACACGGTTTTGCCGCACCGCAACGCTCTTCCCGGACGCCCCAACCCACCGTCCGGTCTCCCCTGGCCGCACGACGCGCGGCCACGCAGAAGGAGTCAGTGTTGAGTAGCAACTCTCGCGGACGCACCTCCCACACGACCCACCGCCGCACCGCAGGCCTCGCCCTCGCCGGCGTCGCCGCGCTGATCGCGGCCGCCCTCCAGTCGGGCGCGGCGAGCGCCGCCCCGGCGCGGCCGGCGGCCGGCAAGGTCAATGCCGCCCACCTGGCCGTCAAGCTCACGCCCTCGCAGCGCGCCGAGCTGATACGCCACGCCGACGCGGGCGAGGCGAGGACCGCGCGGTCCCTCGGCCTCGGCTCGCAGGAGAAGCTGGCCGTCAAGGACGTCGTCAAGGACGCCGACGGCACGCTCCACACCCGCTACGAGCGCACCTACGCGGGCCTTCCGGTGCTCGGCGGCGACCTCGTCGTCGACACCTCCGCGGCCGGTGCCACGGAGCACGTCGTCAAGGCCACCGGCGCCACGCTGAAGGTCGCCGACCTGACCCCGGCCGTGGCGAAGGGCGCGGCCGAGAAGCAGGCCGTGGCGCGGGCGAAGACCCTCGGCGGCAGCAAGTCCGCCGCGGACAGCGTGCGCGAGGTGATCTGGGCGGGCTCCGGCAAGCCCGTTCTCGCCTACGAGACGGTCGTCGGCGGCCTCCAGGACGACGGCACCCCGAACCAGCTGCACGTCATCACCGACGCGGCCACCGGCAAGAAGCTCTTCGAGTACCAGGGCGTGCGGACCGGCATCGGCAACACCCAGTACAGCGGCCAGGTGTCGCTGACCACGACCCAGTCGGGCTCGAACTTCACGCTCACCGACGGGGCGCGCGGCGGCCACAAGACGTACAACCTGAACCACGGCACCTCGGGCACCGGCACGCTGTTCTCCCAGACCAACGACACCTGGGGCAACGGCACCACGTCCAACGCGGCCACGGCCGGCGCGGACGCCCACTACGGCGCGGCGACGACGTGGGACTTCTACAAGAACACCTTCGGCCGCAGCGGCATCCGCAACGACGGTGTCGCGGCCTACTCCCGCGCCCACTACGGCAACGCCTACGTGAACGCGTTCTGGGACGACAGCTGCTTCTGCATGACGTACGGCGACGGCTCCGCCAACGCGGACCCGCTGACCTCGCTCGACGTCGCGGGCCACGAGATGAGCCACGGCGTCACCTCCAACACCGCGGGCCTCAACTACAGCGGCGAGTCCGGCGGCCTGAACGAGGCGACCAGCGACATCATGGGCACCGGCGTGGAGTTCTACGCCAACAACAGCACCGATGTCGGCGACTACCTCATCGGCGAGAAGATCGACATCAACGGCAACGGCACGCCGCTGCGGTACATGGACAAGCCGAGCAAGGACGGCGCGTCCAAGGACAGCTGGTACTCGGGCATCGGCTCGATCGACGTGCACTACTCCTCGGGCCCCGCGAACCACTTCTTCTACCTGCTGAGCGAGGGCAGCGGCACCAAGGTGATCAACGGTGTCACCTACAACTCGCCCACCGCGGACGGCCTTCCGGTCACCGGCATCGGCCGGGACAAGGCGCTGCAGATCTGGTACCGGGCGCTGACCACGAAGTTCACCTCCACCACCAACTACGCGGGCGCCCGCACCGGCACCCTGGCGGCGGCCGGTGAGCTGTACGGCACCACGAGCGCCGAGTACAAGGCGGTGCAGGACGCCTGGGCGGGCGTCGCGGTCGGCTCCCGCTCGGGCGGTGGCGGCGGTGGCGGCACCTCGTTCGAGAGCAGCACGCCGGTGTCGATCCCGGACAACGGTCCCGCGGTCACCTCGACGATCACGGTCTCCGGGCGGACCGGGAACGCGCCGAGCAACCTCCAGGTGACGCCTAATATCAGCCACACGTGGCGCGGTGACCTGGTGGTCGATCTCGTCGGCCCGTCGGGCACCTCGTACCGGCTGAAGAGCTTCAGCTCCTCCGACTCGGCGGACGACGTCACCGACACCTACACGGTCAACGCCTCCGCCGAACCGGCCAACGGCACCTGGACGTTGAAGGTCCAGGACCAGGCCACGTACGACACGGGCACGATCAACGGCTGGAAGATCACCTTCCCGTAGCCCCTGCCCGACCGGGCCCGGCCGACCGGCCCGGTCCCGAGGTCCGGGCGCCGTCCGGGTGGTTCGACTCCCCCGGGCGGCGCCCGTTCATACGCCGGCAACACAACCGGACAGTCAAGTTTCGGCCAACATCACTTCGGGGTCCTGACATGTACGCGTCCTTGATGTCAGGCTCTCCCCACCCGCCGCAGCAGCACCGCAAGTTCACTTCGCACACACCCGGCCAGTAACCCCACACTGACCGGCTCCCCCACATGAAGGAGCTTCTGTGAGCCCCCTCTTCACGCGTCACAAGCGCACCCCTCTGGCCATTGCCACCGCCGTGGCCGCCGGAGCACTCCTCTCCACCGGGCTGGCCACCAGCGCCACCGCCCAGACCCCGGCGGGCGCCACCGGTGCCAAGCCCCTCGCCGCCGCGCCCACCACGCTGACCGCCGCGGCGCGTACGAGCCTCATCCGGCAGGCGCAGTCCGACGCGGGCTCGACGGCCCGGCACATAGGCCTCGGCGCCAAGGAGAAGCTGGTCGTCAAGGACGTCGTCAAGGACGTCGACGGCACCGTCCACACCCGCTACGAGCGCACCTACGCGGGCCTCCCGGTGCTCGGCGGCGACCTCGTCGTCCACACCGCGAAGTCGGGCAAGGCCGAGGGCGTCACCAGGGCGAACAAGGCAACCATCAAGGTGGCCTCGCTCAAGGCGCAGATCACCCCCGCCAAGGCGGAGAAGCAGGCCGTGGGCGCCGCGCACACCCTGGGCTCCGCCCAGTCCACCGCGGACGGCGCGCGCAAGGTGATCTGGGCGGGCTCCGGCAAGCCCGTCCTCGCCTACGAGACGGTCGTCGGCGGCCTCCAGGACGACGGCACCCCGAACCAGCTGCACGTCATCACCGACGCGGCCACCGGCAAGAAGCTCTTCGAGTACCAGGGCATCGAGAACGCGACCGGCACGGGCAAGACGCTCTACTCGGGCACCGTCAGCCTGACCACGACCCAGTCGGGCTCGTCGTACAACCTGACGGACGCCTCCCGGGGCGGGCACAAGACCTACAACCTGGCCCGCAAGACGTCCGGCAAGGGCACCCTGGTCAGCAACACGACCAACACCTTCGGCACCGGCACCGCCTCCAGCTCCTCCAGCGACCAGACGGCTGCCGCCGACGCCGCCTACGGCGCCGCCGAGACCTGGGACTTCTACAAGTCCACCTTCGGGCGCAGCGGCATCAAGAACGACGGTGTCGGCGCCTACTCCCGCGTGCACTACGGCAACGCCTACGTGAACGCGTTCTGGGACGACAGCTGCTTCTGCATGACCTACGGCGACGGCTCCGCCAACACCGACCCGCTGACCTCGCTCGACGTGGCCGGCCACGAGATGAGCCACGGCGTCACCTCCAACACCGCGGGCCTCAACTACAGCGGCGAGTCCGGCGGCCTGAACGAGGCAACCTCCGACATCTTCGGCACCGGCGTGGAGTTCTTCGCGAACAACGCCTCGGACCCCGGTGACTACCTCATCGGCGAGAAGATCGACATCAACGGCGACGGCACCCCGCTGCGCTACATGGACAAGCCCAGCAAGGACGGCGGCTCGGCGGACTACTGGTCCTCCACCGTCGGCACCAAGGACGTCCACTACTCGTCCGGCGTCGCCAACCACTTCTTCTACCTGCTGTCCGAGGGCAGCGGCGCGAAGACGATCAACGGCGTGAGCTACAACTCGCCGACGTCCAACGGCTCCACGGTCACCGGCATCGGCCGGGACAAGGCGCTGCAGATCTGGTACAAGGCGCTGACCACGTACATGACGTCGACCACGAACTACAAGGCCGCCCGCACGGCGACCCTGAGCGCGGCGACCGCCCTGTACGGCTCCGGCAGCGCCGAGTACAACGCGGTCGCGGCAGCCTGGTCCGGCGTCAACGTCAACTGACCCCTTCCCGGCGCCCCTTCAGGGCACCGAGCTGACGGGCGGCACCCGGAAGAAGATCCTTCCGGGTGCCGCCCTACTCTTGTGACCCATGTCCTCGGCGCCCTTCACCTACGAGCCGGTCGGCGCGACCCGCGACGACCTGACGTTCTGCCCGCCCGGCTTCCATCCGATGCTCGTCCGCACCCGCCTCGGCGAAGGTCCGAAGGTCTTCCAGCGGGCCGCCGAAGCGGTCCTCACCTGGGAGATGCACCGCGAGATGGGCGTCGGCATCGACGCCGGCGCGGAGCGCGCGGCCCCCGACGTGGACGTCACCGTCACCCTGGCCGGCCTGATCAAGGCCCCCTGCCGTGTCATCTGGACGACCGAGGAACACCGCCGGGCCGGCTGGGCCTACGGCACCCTGGAAGGCCACCCCGAGTGCGGCGAGGAGGCCTTCGTGGTCGACCGCACCGGCGACGGCACGGTCTGGCTGACCGTGGCCGCCTTCAGCAGGGGCGCCAAGTGGTACGCCCGCGCGGGCGGCCCGGCCACCCGCGGCCTCCAGCACGCCTACGCCCGCCGCTGCGGCGCAGTCCTGCGCCGCCTGTGCGAACCCTTCTCCGAGGTCTGAGAAGCACCGGCCGCCCCTCCTCTGAAAGTCCGAGAAGCGCCGGCCGACCCTTCTCCGAGAGTCTGAGCAGCGCCGGCCGCACCGGGCGGCCGGCGCGCGTGTTCACCGCAGCAGCACCCCCGCTCCCTCGGCCACCTCCTCGGAGGGGACGGCGACCAGGCCCAGTTCCGCGCCGGAGGCGAGAAGCCGGTGGGCCGGCAGCACGCGGACCGTGTAGCCGTAGGGGCCGGTACGGTCGAGGAAGAGGGGGCCCTCGTAGAGCCAGCGGCCCTCCAGGTCGGGGTTGCCGACCGGCTTGAGCGGGACCGTGCCGGCGTCGGTGATGCGGTCCGCGGAGTCGACGCGGCCGGAGACCGCCTGGACCTCGACGTCGTCCGGGCTCAGCTCGCCCAGCGCCACCCGCACCCGCAGGACCACGCTCGTGCCCAGTTCCACGACGGCCGTCGGCGCGGTCGTCTCCACGTGGTCGACGCGCACGCCCGGCCAGGCGGCCCGCACCCGCGCCTTCCAGCCGGCCAGTTCGCGCGCGGTGTCCGCGGTCAGCGCACGCTGGGCCTGGGCGGCGGGGGCGTAGAGCCGGTCGACGTACTCGCGGACCATACGGCCGGCCAGCACCTTCGGGCCGAGCAGGGTGAGCGTCTGGCGGACCATGGCGATCCAGCGGTCGGGCAGCCCGGCCCGGCCGTGTTCGTAGAAGCGCGGGGTGATGCGCTGCTCCAGCAGGTCGTACAGGGCCGCGGCCTCGATCTCGTCCCGGTGGTCGGGGTCGGTGCCCGCGCCGTCCGCGGTCGGGATGGCCCAGCCGAAGTCCGGCTGGAACCATTCGTCCCACCAGCCGTCCAGCACCGAGAGGTTGAGGCAGCCGTTGAGCGCGGCCTTCATCCCGGAGGTGCCGCAGGCCTCCAGCGGGCGCAGCGGGTTGTTCAGCCAGACGTCGCAGCCGGGGTAGAGCTTCTGCGCCATCGCCATGCCGTAGTCGGGCAGGAAGACGATGCGGTGGCGCACCCGCGGGTCGTCGGCGAAGCGGACCAGTTCCTGCACGAGCCGCTTGCCGCCGTCGTCCGCCGGGTGCGCCTTGCCGGCCACCACGATCTGGACCGGCCGCTCCGGGTGCAGCAGCAGGTCCATCAGCCGGTCCCGGTCGCGCAGCATCAGGGTCAGCCGCTTGTACGACGGCACGCGCCGGGCGAACCCGATGGTCAGCACGTCGGGGTCGAGCACGCCCTCGATCCAGCCCAGCTCGGCGTCGCCTGCGCCGCGCTGACGCCAGGAGGCGCGCAGCCGCTCCCGCACCTCCAGCACCAGTTGTTCGCGCAGGGTGCGGCGCAGGTCCCAGATGTCCTGGTCCGCGATCCGGGCCACCGGGTCCCAGCGCTCGGGGCCGCCGACGGTGAGCGCGTCCTCGGTGCGCTGGACGCCGATCTGCCGGGCGCCGAGGCGCAGCACCTCGGGGGCGACCCAGGTGGGCGCGTGCACCCCGTTGGTGACCGAGGTGATCGGCACCTCCTCGGCGTCGAATCCCGGCCACAGACCGGCGAACATCTCCCGGCTGACCTGCCCGTGCAGCAGCGACACCCCGTTGGCCCGCTGGGCCAGGCGCAGCCCCATCACGGCCATGTTGAACAGGTTCGCCTCGCCGCCCGGGTAGGTCTCCATGCCGAGCGCCAGGATCCGCTGCACGTCGATGCCGGGGAGTTCCGCGTCGGGCCCGAAGTGCCCGGCCACCAGCTCCCGGTCGAACCGGTCGATACCGGCGGGCACGGGCGTGTGCGTGGTGAACACGGTCCCGGCGCGTACGGCCTCCAGCGCCGCGTCGAAGTCCAGGCCCCGCGCGGACAGCTCGGCGATCCGCTCCAGACCGAGGAAGCCGGCGTGCCCCTCGTTGGTGTGGAACACCTCGGGCTCCGGGTGCCCGGTGAGCCGGCAGTACGTGCGCACGGCCCGCACTCCTCCTATGCCGAGCAGCATCTCCTGGAGCAGCCGGTGCTCGCTGCCGCCGCCGTAGAGCCGGTCGGTCACGCCCCGTTCGCCGGGGTCGTTCTCCTCCACGTCCGAGTCGAGCATCAGCAGCGGCACCCGGCCCACCTGGGCCACCCAGATCCGGGCGTGCAGCGCCTTGCCCCCGGGCAGCGCGAGGGACAGCTGCGCGGGTGAGCCGTCGGTCTCCTTCAGCAGGGTGAGGGGCAGCTCGTTGGGGTCGAGCACCGGGTAGTGCTCCTGCTGCCAGCCGTCGCGCGAGAGGGTCTGGCGGAAGTAGCCGTGCCGGTAGAGCAGGCCGACCCCGATGAGCGGGACGCCGAGATCGCTGGCCGCCTTCAGGTGGTCGCCGGCGAGGATGCCGAGACCGCCGGAGTACTGGGGCAGGGCGGCGGTGATGCCGAACTCGGGCGAGAAGTAGGCGACGGCGGCGGGTAGTCCGTCGCTCTGGTTCTGGTACCAGCGGTTGCCGGTCACATAGTCGTCGAGGTCGTCGGCGACCGCGGTCAGGCGGCGCAGGAACCGCCTGTCCTCGGCCAGTTCGGCGAGCCGCTCGGGGCTCACCCGGCCCAGCAGCCGTACCGGGTCGCCCTGGGCGGCGGCCCAGTGCTCGGGGTCGACGGACTGGAAGAGGTCGCGCGTTTCCGCGTGCCAGGACCAGCGCAGATTGCGCGCCAGGTCACTCAGCGGCCGGAGAGGTTCAGGGAGAACGGGACGGACGGTGAACCGGCGGATCGCCTTCACACTCCACCTCGGGGCGCGTTGCGGGGTGAGACGCACGGCGCTGTGCGTCCTGTCGTCTGCTTCGACGGTAGTGGTTACCGAAGGGTCGGTGGGGGCGCATCCGGGTGAAGAGGCCAGGGCATTCGGGACCGGACGGCAGGAACCGGAAAGGAGGCCGGTCTTGTGGGTGGACATACGCGTGAGTAGTTAACAAAGTGCCGGATTGCCCAACCGATTCCGGGGGGAAGTCTCCCCCGGTACACCCGTACGGATGCACCACAGCACTCCCGCAGGACTCCCACTCACCAGCCCTTCGGCCACACCCGTTGACGCGTACAGGAGCGGTCATGCCCGCCACGCACCACTCGGCAGCACCCTCGACCAACGGCACGACTGCCAGCAGGAACCCGACGAGACAGCAGGACGAGCCGGCCGAAACAGCCGAAACGGCCGGCCCCGCGGAGTCCGGCAACGCCACCGCCACACCACCGGCGCGCGCCGTCACACCACCGCCGAGCGCCACCACACCACCGGCGCGCGCCGACGCACCACCGTCCGCCACCGAGCGACCGCCTGCCGAGGCACCACGGCCCGCCGGCGCGCAGACGCCCGTCGACGCACAGACGCCCGCTGCCGCACAGCCGACCGCAGACGCACGGCCGGCCTCCGACGCACAACCGGCCGCGGGCATCGGCCTCCCGTCCGTCGGGCGGATCCCCGTCCTCGACGTGCGTCCCGTGGTCCAGCGCGGGCGCAGGCCGGCGAAGGCGGTGGCCGGGGAGACGTTCCAGGTCACCGCCACGGTGTTCCGGGAGGGGCACGACGCCGTCGCCGCGAACGTCGTCCTGCGCGATCCCGAGGGGCGCCCCGGCCCCTGGACCCCGATGCGTGAACTCGCCCCGGGCACGGACCGCTGGGGCGGCGCCGTCACCGCGGGTGAACCGGGCCGCTGGACCTACACGGTGGAGGCGTGGTCGGATCCGGTCGGCACGTGGCGGCACACCGCCGGTGTGAAGATCCCGGCCGGCATCGACACCGAACTGGTCCTGGAGGAGGGGGCGCGGCTCCACGAGCGGGCCGCCGCCGGGGTCCCCGAGGGGCAGCGGGGGGTCGTCCTGGAGGCGGTCGCGGCCCTGCGCGACGAGGGCCGCCCGGCCGCCTGGCGGCTCGCCGCGGCACTGGCACCTGAGGTGGAGGCGGTGTTGTCCCGGTATCCGGTGCGGGATCTGGTCACCGCGTCCGATCCGATGCCGCTGCTGGTGGAGCGGGAGCGGGCCCTGTACGGGTCCTGGTACGAGTTCTTCCCGCGTTCCGAGGGCACGCCCGCCCGGCCCCACGGTACGTTCCGCACCGCCGAGCGGCGGCTGAAGGCGATCGCGGAGAT
>NZ_JBICZA010000015.1:111011-205177 GCF_043201585.1 Streptomyces sp. NPDC048297 | reverse complement strand
CGCCCGGCTTCACCTCCAGGTCGATGCCCTTGAGGACCTCGACATGACCGAACGACTTGTGGACGCCCTCGGCCCGGACCATCGGCGTACCGGTGATGACGGTCTTCTCGGTCATGCCGTGACCCCCTTGCGGCTGGACAGGGGCAGGAGGTTCGCCTTGACCTTCTGCCACGGGGTGGGTGGGAGGGTGCGGCTGGAGCCGCGGGCGTAGTAGCGCTCGACGTAGTACTGCCCCACGCTCAGGATCGACGTCGTGATCAGGTACCAAGTGGCGGCGAGGAAGAGCATCTCCACCGGGGAACCGGAGTTCTGGCCGATGTCCTGGGCGTAGCGCAGCAGTTCGTAGTACTGCACGGCGGAGACGAGGGAGGTCGTCTTGAGCATGTTGATGACCTCGTTGCCCGTGGGGGGCACGATCACGCGCATCGCCTGCGGGATGATGATGCGGCGCAGGGTCTTGCCGTGGCTGATGCCCAGCGCGTGGGCCGCCTCGGTCTGGCCCTCGTCCACGGAGAGCAGGCCGGCGCGGCAGATCTCCGCCATGTACGCCGCCTCGTTCAGGCCCAGGCCCAACAGCGCCGTGAGGAACGGCGTCATGAAGTTGGACCAATGGTCCTTGTAGAACGGCATCAGGTTGATGTACTCGAAGACCAGGCCCAGGTTGAACCAGACGAACAGCTGGACCAGGACCGGAGTGCCGCGGAAGAACCAGATGTAGAACCAGGCGATCGAGGAGGTCACCGGGTTCCTCGACAGACGCATCACGGCGAGCAGGATGCCGCCGCCCACACCGATCACCATGGACAGCACGGTCAGCAGGAGGGTCTGGCCGACGCCCTTGATGATGCGCTTGTCGAAGAAGTAGTCCGGGATCGCACCCCAGTTGATCCTGCCCTGGGCGAAGGCGTTGACGATCGCGCCCAGGATGGCGAGGGCGATCACGGCGGCGACGTAGCGACCGTAGTGACGCACCGGGATGGCCTTGATCGCCTCGACGGTCTGCGGCCCGGCGGTGGGCGGTGACGCGTGCACGGGAGCGCCACCCGTCTTTTCGGTGTCAACGGACACGGGGGTTGCCTTTCGAGGGCTGGTGCTGGACGAACTGGTGGGTCACTTGCCGCCATTGAGGGAGGCCTGCTTGACGGCGCCGTCCTGGGCGCCCCACTTCTGGAGGATCTTCGCGTACTCACCGTTCTTGATGATCGCGTTCATCGCGGCCTGCAGGGCGTCCCGCAGCTGGGTCTGGCCCTTGGCGACGGCGATGCCGTACGGCGCCGCCTCGACCTGCTGGCCGACCAGCTCGAAGTCCTTGCCACCACCCGACGTCTTCACCGCGTAGGCGGCCACCGGGAAGTCGGAGGACGCGGCGTCCACACCGCCCGAACGCAGCCGGGTCTGCGACTGCTGGTCGTCGTCGAACGGCTCGATGCCGAGCTTCTTGCCCTTCGGGCACTTCTTGGCCTCGGCCTTGGCCAGGTCGTTGGAGACCGTGCCGCGCTCGACGGCGATCTTCTTGCCGCACAGGTCCGACCAGGACGCGATGCCCCCGGTGTCGCCCTTGCGCGTGTAGATCGAGACGCCGGCGCTCAAGTAGTCGACGAAGTCGACGCCCTCGCCGACCTTCTTGCCGGTGTCGGGGTCGACACCGTCCTGACGGTTCTTGTTGTCCGTCATCGCCGACATCGCGATGTCGTAGCGGCCCGAGCGCAGACCGGTGAGCAGCGCGTCGAAGGTGCCGTTCTCGAACGTGAGCTTCACGCCGAGCTGCTTGCCCATGGCGGCGGCCAGCTCGGGGTCGATGCCGGTGGCGTTGCCGGAGGAGTCCTTGAACTCGACCGGCGCGTACGCGATGTCCGAGCCGACCTTGATCTCACCCTGGTCACGGACCGACTGGGGCAGCTTGTCGAAGAGCGGCGCCTCGGATCCCTTGGCCTGCCCGCCTCCGCTGTTCCCACCCTTGGTCTGGTCGCCGCACGCGGTCAGCAGCAGTGCGCCTGCTACCGCGACGGCACCGACGGCGGCCAGGCGACGGGTGGAGTGTGCGGTCATGTGTGGTTCCTCCTGCGGGATGGGGCTCGGCAGGGCACGCCATTCGAGAGAGACGGTGCTGCGCGATCGGCACGGCGGTTGACGCCGCGGCTCCTTAAGCCGACGCGAGGCCGTCGCGGCGCAGGCCCCACCGTGGTGACGATGGTTCTTCGGGTCCCGACGGCAGACGACACCCCGGGACCTGGGGGAAAGCAGGCCGCGCCGGGCGCGACCGTCGAGCGCTCTCGCAGGGGTGAGGAGAGCACGGTCAGGCTAGCCATCGAATGGCTTCATGCATAGACCCCAGCTATGAATACCATTCAACAGTCGATCTTGAACGGCGCGGAAAGCGCACGGGGACGGGTCCGGGCCACGGCCCGGTCCGGGCGGACCGCAAGATCACCGGGGTGGAGTTCGCCGCTGCCTTGGTCCGCCCGCAGCCCCGAGATCCCCTTCGGGCACGTCCAGCGCGGCCTGGTCACGTCACCGGGCCGGGGCGCCCTGTGGACCCGTCCTCGGCGGTGCGCGGCGCGGCGCCGCGGTCGGTGAGGGCCGGGGCGAGGGCGCCGAGCATGGCGGCGGTCAGGGCGAAGGCCCAGGGGTAGCCGGTCGCGGCGGCGAGCGTGCCGAAGCCGACGGCGCCGACGCTCATGCCGGCGTCGTGGGCGAAGTTCCACAGCGCGCTGACCGTGCCGTAGCCGGCCGCCGGCACCCGCGCGTACATGAGCGACAGCATGGAGTTCTGGACGACGCCGAAGCCGGTCCCGAACAGGGCGACGGCGGCCACCACCGCCACCGGGCTGCCGGTCAGCGCCATGAGCGCCGTGCCGGCGGCCGACAGCAGCAGGCCGGGCAGGACCAGCCCGGCGGAGCCGTGGCGGTCCCCGTGCCGCCCGGCGAACCAGCGCGCCGCCGTGGCCGCGGCGGGCTGGACGAACAGCGCCGCCGCGACCAGGCCGGTGGCCGAGGCGGGGACGGCGAGGGGAAGGAAGGTGACGACGATCCCGGCGGCGACGGCCGAGACCGCGAACACCGTTGCGGGACGCAGCAGTTCGGCTGTGCGCAGCGCCTCGGTGATGCCGACGGGCCGCCCGGAGGCACGGATCCGGTCGGGCAGGCCCGGCACGGTGGGGATCGCGGCGAGCGCGGCCACCGCTCCGGCGGTGAAGACGACCCCGTAGCCCGCGTGCGCGGCCTGCCACACCCCGAGCGGCAGTGCCACCAGTGAGGGCACCCCGCCGACGAGGCCGGCCACGGCCAGGCCCCTCGCTGCGCCGCTCGGCCGGGATCAGGGAAGCGGTCAGTCCGCCTCCCGCGACCACGGTGCACGCGAAACCGAGGCCGCGCAGCAGGCAGACCGCGACGATCCGCGCCGGCTCCCGGGAGAGCAGCAGCGCCGGCGCGGGGGCGCCCATCAGGCCCAGGCCGACGGCCAGCACCACCCGGTAGCCGTAGCGGCGTATCAGCAACGGCGTGGCCAGCTCGCCCGCCACCGTGGCCAGCATCAGGGCGCCGGTGGCCAGTCCGGCCGCCCCGCCGCCCCCGCCCCGGTGGCCGGCCGAGGCGTAGCCCGGTACGACGGACAGGAGCAGGTAGAAGCTCGTCGAGGCGCCCAGGACGGACACGAAGCGCAGCAGCAACGGCCGTGTCAGCAGGGGCTGTCGGACAGTGGAGACAGAGGGAACGGAGTCGAGAGGTTCGGTCACGGCTGGACGCTAAGGGCGCGACCGGACCGGCGATAAGCTCCGGTTCCATGCCTGTGGAGTGGTCCAGTTTCCCGCCCGAGCTGCTGCTGGCCGCCGACCGGGTCGTCTCGATCGGCACCGTCAGCGAGTCCCTCGCCCCCGCCCTGCGCATCGGCTGGATGGCCTGCCCGCCCCGACTGGCCGGCCGGGTCGCCGAGCAGAAGCACCGCGGCGACCGCGGCACGCCCGCACTCGACCAGCTCGCCCTGGCCGTGCTGATCGAGTCCGGACGCTTCGACCGCCATCTGCGCCGGATGCGGACCACCTACGCGGCCCGCCGTACCGCGCTGCTCTCCGCGCTCGCCGCACACGCGCCCGGCCTGCGGGTCACCGGTCTCGCCGCCGGGTTCCACGCGGTCGCCCACCTGCCCGCGGGCGCGGTGGAGCAGGACGTCGTCACCGCCGCCCGTGAACGGTCCGTCGGCCTCTACGGCATGAGCGCCCACCGGGCCTCAGGCGCCGCCAGCCCGGCGCAACTCGTCCTCGGCTTCGGCAACGTCGGCGAGCGGGCCGTCGGCGAGGGCATCGCGGCCGTCGGCCGGCTGCTCACCGGGCGGTGAGGTCCTGGAACCGCTCACCGCGGGGTGACGTCCTCGAACTGCTCGCCTGGCGGTGACGTCCTGGAACCGGGTCGGCCCGCGCGGCGGAACGAGCGGTGCAGCGGGGCCGCGGTGGCGAGGACGAAGAGCCCGAAGAGCGTGAACGGCAGCAGCCCGATGGGCTGGAGGAGGTAGTCGAGCGGGTGGCGCGCCAAGCCCACCCGGTTTCCCCACCAGTTGGCCGTCAGATCGGCCACCATGACGGCCGCCCCCAGCACCGGACCTGCCGGGCGGACGCGTACGGTCCACACCGCGGCCAGCGCGTCGAGCACCAGCAGGGCATGGAACAGGAGTTGACTCACCATCGGCCAGTGCCGGTAGGCGTGGACGCCGCCGACGGCCACGAAGCAGGCGTGGGAAGCGGCCCCTTCGGCAAACCCGACGACGTACACCACCGCCACCCACCGCGCCCAGCGCGGCTGCGCCCCCCGTCGCATACGGCCGACTCTATATGTGCCGGTCGGGGCAGGTCGTGTCCGGATGGGTGCGGCCGGATGGACTTGCCTTCGCCTGAGCGTCCCCCGCTGCTAGCGTCTGCACGAATCGGGAGACGGAGACACATGATGGCGGCAACCGAAGTGATCGATCTGGCGGCAATGGGCGAGGACTTCGTCCGAGATCCGTATCCGGTGTACGCGGCGCTGCGCGAGCGCGGCCCCGTGCACAAGGTGCGGATACCGGAGGGTGCGGAGGCCTGGCTCGTCGTCGGGTACGAGGCCGGGCGGGCGGCGCTCGTCGATCCCCGGCTGTCCAAGCAGTGGCGCAACGCCTCGCCCACCTTGGGGATCTCCGCGCCGTCCGCGGGCCCGCACATGCTCAACTCCGACCCGCCGGACCATGAGCGGCTGCGCAAGCTGGTCGTCCGCGAGTTCACCCCGCGCCGGATCGAGCAGCTCGCCCCACGCGTGCAGCAGATCACCGACGAGCTGCTCGACGCGATGACGGAACTTCCCGACGGACGCGCCGACTTGGTCGAGGCGCTGTCGTTCCCGCTGCCCATCGCGGTGATCTGCGAGCTGCTCGGCGTCCCGACCCTGGACCGGGACGCGTTCCGCACCTGGACCAGCACGACCCTCACCGACCCGGACCCGAAGGCGCGGCAGGCGGCGACGGGCGAAGTGTCCAAGTATCTGGTCGAGTTGCTGGAGAGCAAGCGCCGCGACCCGAGCGACGACCTGATGAGCGCCCTGATCCGGACCACCGACGAGGACGGCGACCGGCTGTCCGCGGACGAACTGCTCGGCACCGCCTGGCTGTTGCTGGTCGCGGGACACGAGACCACGGTCAACCTGATCTCCAGCGGTGTGCTGGCCCTGCTGACCCATCCCGACCAGCTCGCCGCCCTGCGCGACGACATGACGCTCATGGACGGCGCGGTCGAGGAGATGCTCCGCTACGAGGGGCCGGTGGAGGCGGCGACCTTCAGGTTCACCACCGAGCCGGTCGAGATCGGCTCCACGGTCGTCCCCGGCGGAGGAGAGCTGGTCCTGGTGTCCCTGGCGGACGCGAACCACGACCAGGCGCGCTTCGCCGACCCCGGCCGCTTCGACATCCGGCGGCCCGCCGGCGGGCATGTCGCCTTCGGCCACGGCATCCACTACTGCCTCGGCGCACCGCTCGCCCGCCTGGAGGCCCGGATCGCGATCCGGGCCCTGCTGGAGCGCTGCCCCGACCTCGCCCTGGACGCCCATCCGGCCGCCCTGACCTGGCGCAACGGCATGCTCATGCGCGGCCCGCACCAGCTGCCGGTGCGCTGGAAGTCCTGACCTCCCGCGAAGCAAGTCCCGACTTCCCGCGAAGCGTGGAATTCGCCACAATGTGTCCTCTTCGGGCCAGAAGAGTGCATAAATGGGATTCTTTGCTGGTTGCACTCGTTCAGTGACCAGCTTCAGGAATCCGACAATCAGTGGCACGGGAGCAACGTTTGATTACGGTACGTAAGCGACGCACTGGGCTGATGGCTACGGCCGGCGCACTCGGCGGCGTACTCGCACTCACGGCCCTCGGTGGCACCAGCAGCGCTGCCACCGGGGGCAACGACACCGGGAATCAGCCGAAACCGCAGACGCAGACGCAGACACAGTCGCAGTCGCAGTCGCAGTCGCAGACACCGGCGCAGACACCGACGAAGACGCCGACACCGACGCCGACGAAGACGCCGGGAAATCAGGACGTCTCCGACGCCCGAATAAAGATCACGCCAGGTCAGGGCGCCTACAACGTCGGCGTCAACGACCCCGTCGGGGTCACCGTCAGCGACGGACAGCTCACCAAGGTGGTGATGACCGCCGTCGCGACCGGCGCCGAGGTGCGGGGCACCCTGTCCGCGGACGGCACGTCCTGGAAGGCCGACAGCCGCCTGAAGCCTGCCACCAGGTATCAGATCGCCGCGGAGGCCGACGACGCCAAGGGCCGCTCCGTCACCGGGAACGCCACGATCACCACGGTCTCCCCGGCCAACGACTTCATCGGGCACCTCTCCCCCGCGAACGGCTCGACCGTCGGCGTGGGCATGCCCGTGTCGGTCACCTTCGGCCGGGCGATCAGCGACAAGGCCGCCGTCCAGTCGCAGATCCAGGTCAGTTCCAGCAGCGGGCAGCAGGTCGTCGGTCACTGGTTCAACGACAACCGCCTGGACTTCCGCCCCGAGAACTACTGGCAGCCCGGCTCCACCGTCACCGTCACGCTCACCCACCAGGGCGTCCAGAAGACGGTCACGTTCAAGATCGGCCGGAGCCAGGTCAGCACCGTCGACGCCAAGACGAAGACGATGACCGTCGTACGCGACGGCAGGACGATCAAGACCATCCCGATCTCGTCCGGCAGCCCCGAGCACCCGACGTACAACGGCCAGATGGTCATCTCCGAGAAGTACAGCCAGATCCACATGAACGCGGCGACCGTCGGCCTCACGGAGAAGGACGGCAAGCCCTCGTACGACATCAAGGCCGTACCGCACGCCATGCGCCTGACCGACTCGGGCACGTTCATCCACGGCAACTACTGGGGTGCCGACTCGGTCTTCGGCAAGGTCAACACCAGCCACGGCTGCGTGGGCCTCAAGGACGTCAGGGGCGGCGGCGACGCCACGAAGCCCGCCGCGTGGTTCTTCGACCACTCGATGATCGGCGACGTCGTGATCGTCAAGAACTCCGACGACAAGACCACGCTGGCCCCGGGCAACGGCTTCAGCGACTGGAACATGCCGTGGTCCCAGTGGGTCTCCGGCAGCGCGACCGGCTGACGCCACGGCACTGGCCGGCACTGCCCGGCACTGGCCGCATCCGAACCCGAACCCCTCACGCCCCCGGGTGACCACATCACCGGGCGGGCGGCACCCTGGAGGGGAGGAGGCGTGATGCGGACCAGCGACGAGATCTATCACCGGGTCCGCTGGGACCCTCGGTTCGACCCGGCCCGGTTCGTGCTGGGGATCAGCCGGCGCGGGGATGCCTGCACGCGCGTCCCGCTGTCCTCCTTCGTGCCGGGGGGCGACATCCCGTGGCACCGGGTGGTCTTCATCGAGGCGGACGGCGAGGTGGTCTGGGACCGCGCCACGGGTGTGGACCGCGTCGACGCGTCGGGCGCCGGCCGGGTGCGGGACCCACGACCGGACCCGCCACCGGATCCGCCACCGGACCCGCCACCTGACCAGCGCCGGGACCCGGACCTGGACCCGGACCTGGACCTAGACCCGGACCCGGACCCGGGCTCCGGCGGAGGCCACCCCGCCGGCGTCCTCGACGTGTCCCCGACGGCGCTCACGGCGGTGGCCTGGATCCCGCCCGCGGAGCTGTGGCCGCCGGTCCAGGACATCCGCCGGGACTACGATCCGCAGATCCACCGCTGGCCGCCGCACGTCAACGTGCTCTTCGGCTTCGTGCCGGAGGCCGACTTCGCGCGGGCCGCCCCGCTGCTCGCCGCGGCGACGGCCGAGGCGCCGGTCTTCACCGCCCGCCTCGACGGAGTGCGCACCTTCCGGCACAGGGCGTATTCCACCGTGTGGCTCGACCCGGCGGCGGCCGGCGAAGCACCGTGGACGGACCTGCACCGCGGGCTGCGGCAGCGGTTCCCGCGCTGTCGCGGACCCGTCGAGAGCTTTACCCCCCATCTGTCCCTCGGCCGGACCCGGGATCCGCGGCGGGTCGGCGCCGACTGCGCCACCCGGCTCGACGCCATGACGGCGACCGTCTGGGAACTCGTCCTGCTCTCCCGCCGGGGCCACGGCCCGATGCGGCCACGGGCCACGATCGCCCTGCGCACGGGCACGATCCGCTGGCTGCCCGCCCCGGGCCCCGAGGCTCCGGGCCCGCAGGACATGGCATGGCTCCACGAGATCACCGACCGGTGAGCCGGACTGTGCGGTCACCGCACGTCGTGATGACGATCACGATGCGAGGACGCGGCCGGCCGCGACGGCCGATGCCGCGGTGCCGCCGATGACGACGGCCCAGGCGGCGACGACCGGGAGGAGAGTGCTCCAGGTACGCAGCGCGGGCGAGTTCGCCGCCCGGGCGAGGAACGCGTCACGGCCGCGCAGGACCGCGAGGCCCACACCGGTCAGGGTCAGTGCCATGCCGGCGCCGAACGCCACGACCATCGCGACCGCCGCACCGACCCGGCCGGTCAGCAGTCCGCTGAGAAGGACGAGGAACGCCGACGGGGAGGGCAGCAGACCGCCGGATGTGCCGAGCAGGAGGATGCCCCGCCAGGTGAGCAGGGAGGTGGACGTCGGGATGTGGTGGCTGTGTGCGTGGCGGTGACCGTGACCGTGGCCATGCCCATGGTCGTGGTCGTGGTCGTGATCGTGGCCATGCCCATGGTCGTGGTCGTGCCCGTGGTTGCCATGGCCGTGGCCGTGCTCGCGGTTGATCAGGTGGCGCCTGAGCAGGCCGATGCCCACGGCGACCACGACCAGGGCCGCGATCAGCTGCAGCCAGTCGGTGACCGCTGCGACGTCCGGTGCGTGCCGGGCGGCGAGCCACCAGCCCACGGCGAGTACGGCGACCGAGGCCGTGTGCATGACGGCGACGACGGCGCCGAGCCACACCGCGTCCCGTGCTCTGCCCCGGCCGCCCACCAGGTACCCGGCCGCGAGCGACTTGCCGTGGCCGGGGGCGCAGGCGTGGAAGGCGCCCACCGCCGCGGCGACGAGGAGGGCCAGTGGCAGTACGGCTCCGTGGTCCAGCAGTGCCGCGAGGTCGGTGGTCCACAGAGGCGACGACGCCCCCGTGGATGTGGTGGCGGCGGAGCCGCCGGCCCCGCCAACGGAGAGAGTGAGGGCGAGGGTGGGGTCGCTCGCCGTGTGCAGGCCGCCGCCGCCCTTCTCGGTCACGGAGATCGTGCGGTAGGCCCGGTTGACGTCGCTCAGCGCGGTGATGGTCAGGGCGATCGTGTCCACGGCTTCGGGGCAGGTGTAGTGGATCCGGGCCCCCTTGCTCGCGAGGTGCCGGACGTCCACGGTGCCCGGCCGGCACTCACGCCCGTGCTGGCGCACGGTGATGTGCGAGCCCAGGTAGGCGCCGTCGGCTCCCCCGGCCGCCCGGTGCAGGACCTCCAGGTCGTCGCGCTGGGCGGACCAGGTGATCTCGACGGTGCGGTCTTCGGCGGTGACCCGGGCGACCGGTGGGGTGCCGAAGGGGTGCGCCGCGGCCGGGCCGGAGGCGCTGAGCAGCGCGAGTACGGCGGCCAGGCCGGTCAGCCCGCTCAGGAGGAGACGGGCGGCGCGGCTGCGGGTGATACGGAAGGTGTGGACGGCGCGGAAGGTGTGGACGGTGCGGAGGGCGCGGAGGGTGTGCACAGTGGTGGTCCCGTCGGGAGGGGAGCGCCGCGAGTCGCCTCCCCTGGCGGGGGAGGCGACTCGCGGGCGGTTGATCAGTGGTCGTTGCCGCGCAGGTGGCGGGCGGCCAGTGCGTGGAGCGTGCCGTCGTCGGTGAGGGCGAACACGTAGTCACCGCTGACGGAGAGTGCCGAGGCCACGCCGGCGCCGAGGTCGTACTCGGTCAGCAGCTTGCCGGAGGCGCGGTCCAGGACGACCAGGCGGCCGTCGCGGGTGCCCGCGTACACCCGGTCCTTGGTGACCAGGGCGTGCGCCGTGGGCGATCCGGGGCCCTCGGTGCATCCCCTGGCGACGTTCCACTTGTTGTCCAGCGGGCTTCGGCCGGGCTGGTAGCCGACCTCGGTCTCCCAGACCGGCTCGGACGGGTCGGCCGCGCCGGTGTCGTAGGCGCGCACGACGCCGTCCCGGCCGGCGACGTAGGCGGTGCTGCCCCAGATCGCGGGGCTGGTCAGCGGGGCGGGGCCGGCCTCGCAGGCCCCCGGAGCCTCCCAGCCGCCGCCCAGCGGGGACTTCCACAGCTCCGCACCGGTGCCCAGGTCGTGCCCGCGGACGCCGCTGTTCGTCATCGTCACCAGCTGCGGGGTGCCCGTGGCCGAGTCGGTCAGGGCCGGGGAGGAGTGGCTGGCGATGTCGCCTTGGGTGTCCTTGACCCACAGCTGACGGCAGTCGGCGAGGTCCATGGCGACCACCGTGTTGCTGGAACCGGTGTGCAGGTAGGCGGTGTCGGAGCCGGGCCGGCGGACAGCCGTGCTGTGGAACTGTCCCCAGCTCGCCGCGGCCCCGAAGCCGCCCAGCAGGTCGCCGGTGCCGGCGTCACGGCACTCGATCCTGCCCCAGTTCTGGTAGACGGCCACGGTGCGTGGCTCGCCGTTCAGTGTGAAGACGGTCACCGGACCACCGGCCCGGCCGTACCGGCGCACGGTGCCCGCGTGCTGCTCCTCGTCCTCGATCTTCTGCCAGACGACATGGCCGTCCGCGGCGTCCAGGGCGTAGATCCGGCCGACGGCGGTGGTCAGGTAGACCTTGCCGTCGTGGTAGGCCGGTGCCGACTCGGCGTCGCCGTCCAGGTAGGTGCGCCAGATCTCGCGGCCGGACGTGATGTCGTAGGCCAGCATCATGTGGTTCGGTGAGTCGAACGCCCTGGAGGAGACGATCACCTTTCCGTCCACGACGACCGAGCCGTTGAGGTTGAACTGCTCGCCGGTGTTGGCCGCCCACCGCAGGTCGAGCCGGGTGCCCGGGTCGTCGCGGCTGTCGGAGCGACCCGTCTCGTCACGGCCCTGACGCAGCCAGTCCTGGCCGGTCCTCGGCGCGGTGATCCTGCCTTCGGGCACCACCGTGAAGGTGTTGGTGACGGTCGGCCATGTCTTGCCCCGCGTGTCGACCGCGGTCATCTCGGCCGTGTAGGTGTCCGGCCGCATGCCGGGGAGGGTGTCGCTGACCCGGGTCCAGGAGGTCCGGGCTGCCGGGCAGGGCTCGGGGGTGCCGGCCGGGGGCGTGTAGCAGTTCTCGACACCGGTCCTGCGGACCCTGGTGCCGAACTTCATGCGGTCCTCGTGCCAGCGGACATGACCGCGGGAGTCGCGGATGGTCAGTGATGCCGTGGCCGGGGTGCGTCCGGCGTCCTCGGTGTACAGCTCGATCGGGATTCCGGCGCTGTTGCCGTGCACACTGCCCTGGGCCGGGCTGACCAGCGCGACCGCGTCGCGGACGTCGAACTGGCGGTGCGTGCCCATGACGTGGCCGGTGTCCTCGTTCCGCTTCGTCCTCGGGTCGTCGTGGATGCCCGTGAAGTCGAGGATCTTGAAGTCCGGGTGGGAGCCGTCGATGCCGTAGGTGCCCTGGTTGTTGATCTCGACCGAGCGGTCGAAGGCGCCACGGCGGTACTCGGCCTGCTGGTTGTGGCCCGCGGCGAACAACCGCACGTCGTACGCGGACAGTTCGTCGACGGTCGGCTGCATGCCGGCGCCGGGGCCCCATACGGTGAACAGGGAGCGGTGTGCGAAGACGAGCACCTGCTTGCCTACCGCGTGGCGCCGAAGGTCCTGGCGCAGCCACTCCAGTTGCGGCTTCAGGCCGCTCGCGTCGTAGTTGTCCTCGAGGACGACGATGTGACGGCCGTTGCGGTCGAAGCTGTACCACTCGGGGCCGAGGTTGCGGCGGTAGTACTCCAGGCTGCCGCCGTAGCCCTGGGAGGTCGCGGTGCCGCCGACGTCGTGGTTGCCGACGACCGGGTAGAACGGCATGCCGAGTCCGCCGTCGGTCAGGCCCTTGCGCAGGATGTCGTAGCCGGCCTGGCGGCGCGGCTCCTGCGCGTAGTCGGTCACCGTGTTGTCACCGGTGCTGATGGCCATCGTGGCACGGTCGACCTGGGACATGGCCTCGACCTGGCCGGTCCACTGAGGCAGGGACGAACGCGCCGCGCCGTCCGAGGTGTTGGACACCTCGATGTCGGAGTCCATCACCCACTTCTCGGTGGGGTCGGCGGCGTTCCTGTCCTTGACGAGGGCGAAGTCGATGCCGGAGCCGCCGTCCTCGGGGACCTTGTGGAAGAACCGCGGGACGTAGTCGTCGCGCAGCACGGGGGTGTAGCCGTTCGGGGAGACGATGCTGACGAGGTCGGTCTCCCGGCGGGTCGGGTCGATCCGCAGGGTGTACGAACCGTCGGGGCCGGTCGTCGTCCAGACGGCGCCGTCGGTGACGTCGACGCCGGTCATCGGGGGCTCGCCGGTATCGCGCCTGCCGTCGCCGTCGGTGTCCGCGAAGACCGTGCCGCTGACGGTGACCGTGTTCGCGCTCGCCGCCTCCTCCGCGGCGAGCGGTGCCGCCACGGCCATCTCGGGAGCGAGGAAGGACAACGTCACCGCGCCCGCGGCGGCCAGCCTGATCCGTCCGCGGCCGGCGCGCGCCCTGGCGACCAGCCGGGCGAGACGGAGCCGCCCGGTGCGGATCCGCCACACCGCGAGGAGCAGCGCGGCGGCCAGGACGACGCCGAGGGCCACCGTTGCCCAGGGGAAGGCGGGAAGCGCGTGGGCGCCTGCCGCGTCGACGACGGGGGTGCGCGCGTCGGCGTCGACCGTGGTGCCGTCGAACTCGGCGACGACCCGGGTCAGTTGGCCCTGCCGCAGCATCGCGCTCAGGTCGAGCCGGTCGACGTGGCAGCCCCACGCGAGTTCGATGACCACACCGCCGGGGGCGCCGCCGGCGTCCCCGGCGACTCCGGAGCCGGTGGCGGGGCAGCCCGCGCTCAGCAGGTGCGACGCCCAGGCACCCGCCTTCTGCGGAGACACCACGTCACGGTGGACGATCAGCCGCCCGCTGGTGACGTCGTCCTCGGTGGCGATGACGAGTTCGGCGTGCTGCGGCGACACATGCGCCGCGGCAGGCTGTGCACAGAAACACAGGATGAAGGAGAGCAGCGCAAGGCATAGACCTGCCGCTCTTCGAAGGAATCTCATAGCACGGACGCTAGCTTGATCAGACAAGTTACCGATCAGGACCGAGCGATCGTCATCGAGCGGCCCGCGGGAGTTCACGCGCGGGCCGCGCGGGCTCCCCGACCGGCGGATCCGTCCCCGGCCGACGGGTCGGATGTCACGCGGGGTCGGTCGAGCGCCGAGCAAGCGCCCGCGACCGTCAGGCGCCCGGGACCGTCGAATGCCCGGAACCGTCAGGCGCCCGAAACCGTCAGGCGCCCGCGTCCGTGCGTCGTGAGGACGCGCGGATCCGGAAGCGGGCCGTCGTCAGGATCGGTCCCGCGCTCGGCTCGCCCGCGATGCGCGCCTGGAGGAGGTCGAGCAGGGCCAACGTCGTTTCCGCGGGCTGGAGTTCGACCGAGGAGATGGCAGGTCGGCTGTGCCGGGTGTGCTCGGAGTCGGAGGCCGCGGCCAGCATCGTCCGGTCGGGCACACAGACGCCGCGAGCCGTCAGGCCCGCGAGGACTCCGGCCGCCTGACGGCCCGTGTGGCACAGGATCGCGTCGGGGATCCCGTCGTCCACGATGGCGTGGGCGGCGTTCTCACCGCCGTGCTCGCCGGCGCGCTCGGCCGACATGTAGACGCGCGGCGTGATCCCGGCGCTCTCGCACCATGCGCGGTACGTCGCCTCGCTGTCGATGTTCCACGCGTTGGGGTCGGTTCCGCGCAGCAGCACGACCGACCGGGCGCCGGACGCGGCGAAGTGCTCGTAGACGTGCAGGAAGGTGGAGACCTCGTCCTCGGTGGCCCAGTCGCTGAAGTCGGGACGGCCGGGATCGCGCCCCAGCGTCACGTACGGGATCCCGCGCCGTTCGAGGAGGGCGATCACGGGATCGTCCACGTGCGGCATCATCACGATGTAGCCGTCGAGCGACAGCGCCAGCGGGGGTGTCGGCCGCCTGGTCAGGTCGGGCACGAGCATCATGCTGAGCCCGCGGTCCATCGCCTGCGCCGAGGCGGCGCCGATGTAGCGCGTGAACACGTCGACGCCACGCGGCGCGTACTCGCCCGCCGCGTCCAGCGAGCGCATGACGAGCCCGATCGCCCCGACCGACGAACGCCGCAGACCGCGCGCGAGGGCGTCGGCCTGGTACTCCATCTCCTCGGCGACGGCCCGGACGCGCAGTCGCGTGGCCGCGCTCAGCGTCCCGGTGCCGTTGAGCGCCATCGAGACAGCGGCGACGGAGACACCCGCGCGCTGGGCGACATCGCGGATGGTGACGCCCTTCGATCGGGCCACGGCGACCTCCTCGGGCCGGAAGCAACAGAAACCAATACGGGAGACACCGTTGTATTAAACGTTTTACCTACCTAGCGTGTCGCCCGCCCATCACCGTGACGGGCCTCACAAGCAAAGGTCGCACAGCACCACCATGAAGCTGCACACACTGCGCACGACCACCACCGACCCCCGCGCCCGTGGACACGAGATCGGGACGCGACACGCGGACCAGGTGCGTGACGTCAGCGCCCGCTACCTGGCCCATTTCACGGTTCTGGGCATCCCGGAGACCACCGTCCGCGAGATCGTCGCCCGCAGCCATGACGCCCTGCGCGACTGGTACCCGGGGCTGGCCGAGGAGTCCGACGGGATCGCCGGGGCGGCGGGGATCGAGCCGTGGCAGGTGGCGGCGGTCGCCGCACGGACCGAGGTGCTCGCCGCCGCGCCCGGCAAGGGCGAGTGCACGACCGCCGTGCACGTACCGCCCGCCGGCGGCCCGCCCGAGACGATCCAGACCTGGGACTGGCACGACTCGCTCACGCCGGACGGTCTGCTGCTGTCGCTCGTGACCGGGGCGGGGCGCCGGGTGAAGCTCTTCACCGAGTTCGGCACGGCGGCGAAGATCGGGGTGAACGACGCCGGACTCGGCCTGCACTTCAACATCCTGCACCACCGCTCCGACAACGCCTCCGGCGGCGTTCCCGTCCACGCCGTCGCGCGTCGCGTCCTCGAGGAGGCGACCACGTTGGCGCAGGCCCGCGACATCGTCGCCTCCGCGACCGTCAGCGCGTCCACGGTGCTGACCGTCGTCACGTACCGGGACGGTCACGCGGCGGCGGCGTCCATCGAGATGTCGCCCTCCGGTTGGGCCGTGGTACGGCCCGATGCCGACGGCTGGGTCGTCCACACGAACCACTTTCTCGATCCCGGCCTCGCGGGCGGTGACGCCAGCCTTCCGGAATCGGTGTCGGTCGAGCGGTACGAGCACGCGCGGGCCGTGCGCGGCGGCATGACCGGCCGCTCGGCGACGGAGCGCGCGGCCGCCTTCTGCGGCGGCGACGGCCGCGCCGCGGTGGTGTGCGTCCACGCCGACGCCTCCCAGCCGGGCCACGAGCAGTGGAGCACGTTGCTCACGGCATCGCTCGACCTCCCCGGCTTCGCCCTCGATCACCGGGCGGGCAACCCCGGCACCGCGGCCCGTGAGGGCCTCGACCGCTTCTGAGACACCCGATGGACGCGACTAGCGCGACAAGCGCGATGGACCCGATCGACCCGACGGACCCGACGGACTCGATGGACGCGATGGACGCGATGAACCCGATGGACAAGGACACGCCCATGCCCGCTCATCTCTACCGCAACGCCCGGATCTTCACCGCCGACCGACGCCCCCGTGCCGAGTCGCTCGTGGTCGTGGACGACAAGCTCGCCTACGTCGGCGACGACGCCACCGCGACGCGTGTGGCCGGCGAGGACGCCGTGGTCCACGACCTGGGCGGCGCGACCGTCCTCCCCGGATTCGTCGACGGTCACGCGCACGTGGTCGGCACCGGCGAGGCGGCCGTCCAGGTCGATCTGTGGGGCGCGAACACGGTGGAGGAGATCCAGCGGCGCATCCGGACCTGGGCGGAGAAGAACCCCGAGGCGCCCCGTGTGCTGGCGACCGGCTGGAAGCACGGTGACATCCCGGGCGGTGTGCCGGATCGGGGCATGCTCGACGCCGTCGTCGCCGACCGGCCCGTCTACGCGCAGGCCTACGACTTCCACTCGATCTGGCTGAACTCGGCCGCCCTCGCCGAAGCCGGCATCGACGACACCACGGCGTCACCGCCGGGAGGAACGGTTCACCGGGACGCGCGGGGCGCGGCCACCGGCCTGGTCGACGAGACCGCGATGCACCACCTCGTGTGGCCGGTGCTCGACCGTTTCGCCACCGACTCCGACCGTGACGAGGCCCTGGCGGTCGTCCTCGCGGCGTACGCCGAGTCCGGGATCGTCGGTTCGACCGAGATGGCTCTGGTCGAGGGCGACTACGAGGCGATGCGCCGTGCCGACGCGGCGGGCGCCCTGACCACGCGCATCGCCGCGTTCTGGCGCGTCCAGCCCACCGGCGACGAGGCGGGGAACCTCGCCCAGGTCGAGCGCGCCGCCGAACTCGCCGTCCGCGAGGCGACGCCGTTCCTGCGCGTGACCGGCATCAAGGTCATGGTCGACGGAACCGTCGACGGGTGCACCGCCTCCCTCGGCAAGCCCTATGTGAACGGCTCGAACGCCGACCCGATCTGGAGTCTCGCCGAACTCGCGCCCGTGGTGGCCGCAGCGGACGCGGCCGGCCTGCAGGTCGCCATGCACGCCATCGGTGACGAGGCGATCCGGGTCGCGATCGGCGCCGTCGAGCACGCCGTCGCCGTCAACGGCCCCAAGGAGCGCCGCCACCGCATCGAACATCTCGAGGTGGCCGACCCCGCGGACATCGACCGGCTGGCGGCCCTCGGCATCACGGCGAGCATGCAACCCGTGCACGCCGATCCCGCCATCCAGGAGAACTGGCGCCGCATGCTCGGCGACGAGCGGGCCGACCGCGGCTTCCCGTGGCCGGAGATGACCGGGGCCGGGGCCACGCTCGTGCTCGGCACCGACTCCCCCACCTCGCCGCACGCACCGCTGCCCAACATGTTCGTCGCGGCGACCCGGCGTTCGGCGCTGGATCCGTCGCTGCCCGCCAACATCGCGCACTACGCCCTGCCGCTGGCGGACGCGATCGTGCACGCCACCCGCGACGCCGCCTGGGCGAGCCGCTCCGAGCACCTGCACGGCCGTCTCGCCGAGGGGCTGTACGCCGACTTCGTCGTCCTCGACCGGGACATCTTCGCCCGGCCGCTCGACGAGCTGCTCGACACGCGCGTGCTGCGGACGGTCGTGGGTGGCCGCGCGGTCCATCACGCGCAGCCGGAGGTGGCCCGATGAGCGACACGACCCTGACGGCACCCGCGCGACCGGCGCGGGCGAAGGCGAGGCGGCGGCCCGCCGGGGCGATGCTGCGGTTCGTCGCCACGCGCGTCGTGGGGCTGGTGGTGACCTTGTTCATCGCGAGCCTGGTGGTCTTCGGGGCGCTCTACGCCGCGCCGGGAAGCCCGCTCACCTATCTCACGCACGGTCGCACCGTGAGCCCCGAGGCCGTCGCCTCGATCAAGGCCGAGTACCACCTCGACGACCCGGTCTGGCAGCAGTACCTGAGGTGGCTGGGCGGCGTGGTGCGCGGCGACTTCGGAACGTCGATCATCTACCACCAGCCGGTGGCGTCGCTGGTCGGGAGCCGCGCCTTCGCGACCACGCTCCTCGTCCTCATGGCCGCGGCGATCGTCCTGGTGCTCGGGCTGGCCCTCGGCACGCTCGCGGGCCTGCGGCCGGGCTGGCTGTCCCGGTCCGTCATGGCGGGCGCGACGGCCCTCATGGCGGTGCCGACCTTCGTCGGGGCGGTCGTGCTGATCCTGGTGTTCGCCGTGGACCTGGAGTGGTTCCCGGTGTTCGGCGCCGGCGGCGCGGGCCTCGACGAGGTCTACCACATGGTGCTTCCGTCGATCGCGCTCGCGCTCGCGTCCGTCGCGTTCGTCGCGCGGCTCGCCCAGGCCGCGATCCGGCAGGAGTTGTCGGCCGACCACGTGCAGACGGCGATCAGCCGGGGACTGCCTCGCGGGGCCGTCGTGCGCAGGCATGTGATGCGCAACGCCGCGATGCCGGTGCTCACCGTCGCGGGTCTCACGATCGCGGGCCTGATCGCGGGAAGCGTCGTCGTGGAGCAGGTCTTCCAGCTCGGCGGGCTCGGCCAGTTCCTCGTGACGTCGGTGCAGCAGAAGGACTTTCCCGTCGTCCAGGCGATCTGCCTGATGTACGTGGCCGCCTTCATCGTGCTGAACACCCTCATCGACATCGCCTACACACTGCTCGACCCGCGCGTGTCGGTCGGGAAGAAGGACTCATGAGCACGACAGCAGCGGTGCGACGCATCGGAGCGCGCAAGGCCGGCCGGCAGTCGGCGCGCGGTACGGGAGCCATCGGTGTGTCCGGCTGGACGGCACTCGCCGTCCTCGGACTCGTCGCCTGCTTCGCCGTCCTCGCGCCCCTCCTTTCACCGCACGACCCGAACGCCGTCAACCTCTCGGGCGCGTACCAGAGTTCGAGCGGCGCGCACCTGCTGGGAACCGACGCGAGCGGGCGGGACCTGCTCTCGCGTCTCGTCCACGGCTCCCGGACCGCGCTGATCGGACCGTTCCTCGTCGTGGCGATCTCGACGGTCCTCGGGTCGGTCCTCGCGCTCGCGGCCGTGTGGTTCGGCGGCTGGTTCGACCAGATGGTGGTGCGCGTCGTCGACGCCGTGTTCGCCTTCCCCGGTCTGCTGCTGGCGATCCTGGCGACCGCCCTGTTCGGTTCCGGCCTGAACGCGGCCGTCGCGGCGCTGTCCATCGCCTACGTCCCCTACATCGCGCGGATCGTGCGGAGCGCGGCGCTGCGCGAGCGCTCGCTGCCCTACGTCGCGGCACTGCGGGTGCAGGGCGTGCACGGCCTGCGGATCGCGTTGCGGCACATCCTGCCCAACGTGGGCGGACTGATCGTCGCCAACGCCACGCTCGCCTTCGGGTTCGCCCTGATGGACCTCGCCGGGCTCTCGTTCATCGGTCTCGGGGTGCAGCCGCCGACGTCGGACTGGGGCGCGATGGTCGGCACCGGTATGGCCGGTGTGCTGCAGCAGCACCCGCAGGAGGCGCTGTGCGCCGGCGCGCTCATCGTCATCACCGTCGGTGCCGTGAACATCCTCGGCGACCGGCTCACGGAACGCTGGGAGGCACGTTCGTGACCGCACTTCTCGACGTCGACGGACTGACGGTCCGGCTGCCCGTCGCGGGCGAGTTGCGCACCGTGCTGCGCGACGTCTCGTTCTCCCTCGACCGTGGCAGCACGCTCGGTCTGGTCGGCGAGTCCGGTTCGGGCAAGTCGATGACGGTGCGCACCATCGCCCGTCTGCTCCCCGACGGCGCCGACGTCCGGGGCGGTGTCCGCTTCGACGGCGCCGAGGTGTTCGACCTGCGGGCCGACGCCCTGCGCTCGTACCGGGCGAAGGACGTCGCGATGATCTTCCAGGACGCACGGGCCTGCACGAACCCGGTGCGCACGGTCGGCGACTTCCTCACCGAGGCGATGCGCACCAACGACCGGATGCCGAAGCCCGCTGCCCGCAGGCGCGCGCGGGAACTGCTCGCCGAGGTCGGCATCGGGGACCCGGAGCGCCGGCTGCGGCAGTTCCCGCACGAGCTCTCCGGCGGCCTGCTGCAACGGGTGATGATCGCCGCCGCGGTCGCCGCGCGGCCCCGGCTCATCCTCGCCGACGAGCCGACGACCGCGCTCGATGTCACCACCCAGGCCGAGGTGATGGCGATTCTCGGTCGCATGCAGCGCGAGTACGGCATGGCGATGCTGTTCATCACGCACGACCTCGAACTCGCCGGTGCCGTCTGCGACGAGACGATCGTGCTGTACGCCGGCCAGGTCATGGAGCGCCAGTCGTCGGTGCGGTTGCATGAGGACCCTCTCCACCCCTACACCGCCGCACTGGTGCGGGCCCGGCCCGAGATCGACCGGCGCGTCGACCGGCTGCCCGCGATCGCCGGTCATCCGACCACCGCCTACGAGGCGCCGGACGGCTGTGCGTTCGCGCCGCGCTGTCACTTCGCGCAGGAGGAGTGCCGGGCAGGGGTGCCGCCTCTTCTGCAGGTCGGTCCGTCCCACACGCGGTGTGCGCGGATGCCCGGCCTGCGCGGCCGGCTGGTCCCGCAGCAGGGCGCCGGCTCCACTTCGAGCGCTTCGGACGCTTCGGATGTTTCGGGCGCTTCAGATGCTTCGGATGCTTCAGACGCTTCGGACGCTTGGGACGCTTCGGATGTTTCCAACGAGGAGGTCCAGCGATGACCGAACCGCTGCTTGTGGTCGAGCACTTGACCAAGACGTTCGGCCGTGGCCGGGCCGAGGCGACCGCGGTCGCCGACGTGAGCTTCTCCCTGGCCCCGGGCGGAGCGCTCGGCATCGTCGGTGAGTCCGGCTCCGGGAAGACGACGACCGCGCGGATGATCATCGGCCTGGAGCGTCCTTCCGGTGGCCGCATCCTGTTCCGGGGCGAGGACCGCACACACCCGGCGCGTTCCGCGCGCAGTCGCCGTGAGCGGGGCCGGGACGTCCAGATCGTCTTCCAGGACCCGTACACCTCGCTCGACCGCCGTCAGCGCATCGGCGACTGCCTCGCGGAGGTCGTCGGCGTCCACTCCCGGCTCGGCCGCGACGGGACGAGGAAGCGGGTGAGCGAACTCGCGGAGCTGGTCGGACTCGACGACCGGCAGCTCGCGGCACTGCCGAGGTCGCTGTCCGGAGGGCAGCGCCAGCGCGTCGCCATCGCCCGCGCGCTCGCCGCCGATCCGGACGTCCTCATCCTCGACGAGGCCGTGTCCGCCCTGGACGTCTCGATCCAGGCCCAGATCCTCAACCTCCTCTCGGACATCCGGCGCGAGCGCGGCGTGAGCTACCTGTTCATCAGCCACGATCTCGCCGTCATCCGCCAGGTGACCGACGACACGATCGTCATGCGTCACGGCGCCGTCGTCGAGCAAGGGCCCACCGCCGACGTGCTCGACAACCCTCAGAACCCCTACACCCGCCTGCTGCGCGACAGCGTCCCCCGCAGCGGGTGGGACCCCGAAACCCTCACCGCCCGACACCGAACGGAAGTTCCGCCATGCACGCATCCCGCCCCCGCAGACGGGCGACGTCCCTCGCCGCCGTCGCCGCCGCGGCCACCCTCGTGTTGACCGCCTGCTCCCAGGGCACGTCCGGCACCGAGTCGGCGACCGGGTCCTCCGACACCCTGACGACCTACACGCCCAAGGGCTCCGGCTCGGTCGACTCGATCACCTGGAACGTCTTCCAGGGCGAGCCCCAGACCATCGACCCGTTCCAGTCGGCCGACTACACGCCGAACATGATCAACTCGAACATGTGCGAGACCCTGCTCGCCCAGACGCCCGACTACCGGATCAAGCCCAACCTGGCGACGTCGTACGCGAATCCCGACCCGATGACCTGGGTCTACAAGCTGCGCGGCGACGTCACCTTCTGGGACGGCTCGCCGATGACAGCCGACGACGTCGTGTGGAGCATGCGGCACAACCTGACGGACAAGTCGAGCTTCTACGGCTACCTCTACTCCAACGTCGCCTCCGTCACGAAGACGGGCGCCGGCGAAGTGACGGTCAAGCTCAAGAAGCCCGACTACCTCTTCAACGACGAGTTGGCGAGTTACGCCGGTGTCGTCGTCCAGAAGAAGTTCTACGAGGAGCACGGCAAGAAGGCCGGCACGCCGGACGTCGGTGTCATGTGCACCGGCCCGTACAAGTTCGGCAAGTGGACGCAGGGTCAGTCGATCAAGGTGAGCCGTTACGACGGCTACTGGAACAAGGCGCTGCCGCTGAAGGTGAAGAACATCGACTTCACCTTCCTGACCGACGACTCCGCGATCACCTCCGGCCTGCTCTCGGGCCAGATCGACGGCACGTACGGCCCGCCGATGGCCGGGCTGACGCAGCTGAGGGCGTCGTCGGCGGGCAAGCTCTACTCGGGTCCCGCGCCGCTGGCCGTCACGCTCGTGGTCGCGAACCGCAAGAGCGCGATGGGCAACGCCGACGTGCGCAAGGCACTCCAGATGGCCATCGACTGGAAGGGCATCGGCACGCATGTGTACGGCGGTGAGGGCAAGCCTGCCTCGCTGCAGACCGTGCCGGCGGTGTACGGCTTCGCGAAGGACGACCTGACCTCGTACGCCGACTCGGTCAGGACGGACGGCACCGCGAAGATCGAGGAGGCGAAGAAGCTGCTCGCCGGTGTCCCGGCCGACGTGAAGTCGAAGCAGATCAGCCTCGTGGTTCCGCAGCAGGCGGAGACGCAGCAGCTGGGCGTCGGGATCAAGGACGCGGCCGACAAGATCGGCCTGAACTTCAAGCTCGACGTCGTTCCCGCGACCGGCTACTCGAACTACCTGTACGACCCGGCGACGCGTGGCGGCACCGACCTGCTGTACACCCAGTTCTGGCCGAACATCCCGAACCCGCTCGACTGGCTGGGCCTCACCGCGGTGACCGGCGGCACCTTCAACCAGTCCGGCTACACCGGCATCGACGGGCTCTACGCCAAGGCGGTCGGCACGAAGGACGAGGGCGCCCGCTCCAAGCTGGTCGTGCAGATGGAGAAGAAGCTGCACGACGAGATGAACCCGATGTTCCCCGGCATCGAGCTGACGAACGACGTGTGGCTCGGAAGCAGGATCACCGGGGCGCCGGCGGCGTTCGACTACGTCTACTACCCGTGGGCGGCTCACCTCACCGGAACCGGCAAGTAGCACGCGGCACGTCCGACAGCGGGGGTCCCGGCCGTACGGTCGGGACCCCCGTCGCCGATCCCCCGTGCGCGGTCGAAGGACGCTCGGCCGGGTCGAAGAGGCGCCAGGCCGCATGGAAGAGGCGCTCGGCTGGGTCGAAGAGGCGCCAGGCCGCGTCGAAGGGGCCGCTCAGCCGAAGAGCCACTTGAGGGTGCGCTCCCGGGAGGCCCGTACGTGGTCGCGCGCGGCGGCGGCGGCCCGGTCCGGGTCGCCACTGGCGATGGCCTCGGCCAGCACCTCGTGCTCGGCCTGGATGAGGTCGAAGTCCTCGATCTTGCGGCGCAGCCAGTCGACCCGCCCCACGGGCGGTACTCCTCGTCACGCTGGCGGCCAACACGCTGCTGTGGCCGGTGTACCAGTCGCCACTCTCGCCCTCGGGCTGATCGCGGAACAGATCGGCGTCGCCCGTACGGTCTTCGGCGCCGGCCTCCTCCTCGTCGCCGTACTCGGGCTCGTGGCGCTGCGGGTCCCGGCACTGCTGAAGTTCAGCGGCCGCACCACCGCTTGACCGCTCCGCCCCGCCTCGTCCCACCCCGCTCCGCCGCAGGCATGCGTGATCACCACGCCTCCTACCACCTCAACTCCCTGCCGGGAAGGCCGCCAGCACGGTTTCTGCACATTTCTGTCGCACGTCGTTCCCCTTCGCTAGGCTGACCAACAGGCCGGGGAACGAGGGGAATCACAGTGCCGGAGCAGGAACGCAGCGAGGGGCGGGTCGGTTCGGCCGGCCCCGGCCGGGCGGGCACGCCCCTGTACGAGCGTGACGACGAGGTGGCCGTCGCGCGGGAGGCGGTGGAGGCGCTCTGCACCCGCTCCGCGGACAGCGGCGGCCGGCGTGGCGGGCTGCTGTTCCTGAGCGGCGCCGCCGGACTGGGCAAGACGACTCTGCTGGCCGAGATCCGGGGCATGGCCGCCGCCCGGGGGTGCACGGTCCTGTCCGCGCGCGGCAGCGAGCAGGAACACACGGTTCCCTTCCACGTCGTACGGCAGTTGCTGCAGCCTGTCCTGGCGTCCTGCGCCGAGGCCGAGCGGCGCGAGATCTTCGGGGGCTGGTACGAGATCGCGGGCCCGGCCGTCGGCCTGTTCGCCCAGCAGGCCGGCACCGCCGTGCCGGATCCGCAGGGCGTACGGGACGGTCTGGACTGGGTCCTCACCCAACTCGCCGTGCGCAAGGCGCCGATCGTCATGGTCGTCGACGATGCCCACTGGGGTGACCCGGAGTCCCTCACCTGGCTGGCCTCGTTCGCCGTGCGGGTGCAGGAGCTTCCCGTCCTGATGGTCCTGGGGTACCGCCCGGACGAACTGCCCGCCGAGGCCGCGGCGTTCCGTGGGATGGTCGGCGGCCGGGGGTCGCACCCGATCAGCCTGCGAGCGCTCAGTCCGGAGTCGGTCACGCGGCTGGTCCGCGGTGTGCTCGGGCCGGACGCGGACGACCCCTTCTGCCGCGAGTGCTGGGCCGTCACCGGCGGCAACCCCTACGAGACCGTCGAACTCGTCGCCAAGGTCCAGGACCGGGCTCTCGCCCCCACCGAGGAGTCGGCCCATCTGCTGCGGGACCTCGGTGCGTCCTCCCGCGGCACCGGACTGGTCAAGCGGCTGGAGAGGCTCGGCAACCGCGCCGTGCGGCTCGCCTGGGCGGCGGCGGTCCTCGGTACCGAGATCTCCCCCGAACTGGCGGCTTCGGTGGCCGGGCTGCCACCGTCCGAGGCTCAGGACGCCACGGACACGTTACGGGTCGCGCGTATCCTGACCGGCACCAGGACGCTCGAGTTCGTCCACCCCCTCATCGCCACCGCCGTGTACCGGGCCATCCCCTCGGCGATGCGCACCGCCATACACGGGCAGGCCGCCGCCGCGGTGACCGACGCGGGCCTGAACATCACGGTCGCCGCCCGGCACCTGCTGGAGACCCATCCGAGCAACGACCCGGAGACCGTCGAGCAGTTGCGCGCGGCGGCTCGGGAGAACCTTCGCCAAGGTGCTCCGGGCGCCGCTCATCGCTGCCTGGAGCGTGCGCTGCGCGAACCGCCCCCGGCGGAGGAACGCGCGGCCGTGCTCTACGAACTCGGCTGCTCCGCGCTGCTCACCTCCCCGGCCGCCACGGTCAACCACCTCTCGGCGGCCCTGGAGCTTCCCGACCTCGACTGCACGCTGAGAGAGGACGCCACCTTCCGGCTGGCCCAGGCGCTCGCCCACAACGACCAACTCGGCGAAGCCGCCGCCGTGGTGGGGGCCGAGGCCGCCCGCGCGCGCTCGTCCGGGGTGCGGCTGCGCCTGCAGGCCGCGCACCACCTGTGGCGGGTCTTCGACGCGCAGGAGGTGCAGGCGCCCGTCCGTTCCCGCCAGCTCGCCCGGCTCGCCGAGCATCTGTCCGGGCAGAACATGGGTGAGAAGGCCTTGTTGTGCCTGCGTACCTGGGATGCCACGCTGCGCGGTGAGCCGGCCGAACGCGCGCTGGCCGTCGCCGCGCACGCCGTGGGGCTCAGCTACACCGACCCCGACTGGGGCTTCGAGCTGCCCAGCATCACCGCGCTCGGGTACATGTACGCCGACGAGTGCGACCGCGCGGAGGAACTGTTCAGCTCCGCCATCGCCGAGTGCCAGCAGGTCGGCTGGAGCGGAGCCCACCTCTCCTTCGGCTTCAGCCTTCTCGGGCTTGTCCACTTCCGGCGCGGACTGCTCGTCGAGGCCGAGCGCTGCGCGCGTGAGGCGGTCCGGCTGGCCGACCGCGTCGGGACGAGGCTGCCCGCCACGTGGTACGCCGTCGGACTGCTGCTGGACGTCCTGCTGGCCCGCGACCACACCGAGGAAGCGCTGAAGGTCGCCGAGGAGCACGACTTCGCGCCCCCTTACCCCAACGCGGTGGTCTTTCCGGACACGCAGACGCTGTGCGGGCGCCTGATGCTCGTCCGCGGCGATCGTGAGGAAGCCATCGCGCAGCTCACCGCCGCCGGGGAGCGTCTGGAGGCCAAGGGCATCCTCAATCCGACCTGGTGCCCCTGGGCGGGGCATCTCGCCGTCGCCCTGGCCCCGCAGGACCCCGTACGCGCCCGCGCTCTCGCGGCGCAGACACTGCGCCGGGCGGAGCGTTACGGCACGCCCACCGCCATAGGTGAGGCGTTGCTCTTCAGTGCGGCGGTGTCCGAGGACGGGGACCGACTGGCGCTGCTGGAGCGCGCGGTGGCGACGCTCGGCAAGTCCGCGAATCAGCACCTGTACGCCGGGGCGCTGGTCGACCTCGCCATCGCCCTCAGGCGCGCCGGCCACACCGACGGGGTGACCGAGATGCTCTTCGAGGGCGCCAACGTGGCGCAGAGGTGCGGCGCGGACCATCTCGCGGAGCGCGCGCACGCGGAGATCGCCGCGGCGGGTTCACAGCGCAGCGGACTACGGCGCTGACGCCACGCGGCAGGGGCGGGGCACCTCACGCGGCAGAGGCAGTGCGGGCTCCCCACGCGGCAGAGGCAGAGCGGGCTCCCCACGCGGCAGGGGCGGGGCATCCGGGTCGCGACCACCGGTGCCCCGCCCCTCCCGGGCATGTCCCACCTGGCTCCTACGGCCAGGGGCTGGGTGCGGGTGGGGGCACCACCGCGGGCCGGTCGTCGCAGGTGATGGTGTTGGGCAGTTGCCACGGCGCGAGCCAGGACCCGTTGCCGCCGCGGTCGGCGACGGAGAACTCCGAACCGGCCGGGGTGAAGTGGAAGGATCCGCAGTTGTTGACGCTCACCGCGCCGACGTTGCGGGCCCGCACGTTCTCGAAGCTCGCCGACCCGGCGGCGCGTGCGCTGACCACGGACGTGCCCGTACCGTCGACCGTGATGTCCTTGAAGTGCACGCCGGTGATCGAGTACGTGTCCTTGACCGGCCAGTCGGCGACGAACATCACCGCGTTGTAGGTGTTGTCGAGGAAGGAGTCGCCCACCACCTCGACGTCCGCGCTGATGTCGTTCTCCAGGGCGTAGAACCAGATCGCCCCGAGCCCGATGTTCCAGTTGAGTTCGTAGGTACCGGCGCGCACCGTGGTGTTGTCGGTGATCCACAGGTGACCGGTGAAGGCCTGGGCGCCGAAACGGGAGCCGACCTGGATGGCGCTGCCCTCACGGACGGGGTCGGCGACGAGGTTGCCGGAGACGGTGTTGTCCGTTCCTCCGTACAGCGCGATGCCGTTGGCCAGTACGGGGTTCTGCACGGTGTTGTGGTCGAAGACGTCGCGCGCGTTCTGCGTCTTCTCCGACCACATGGCCAGTCCGTCGTCCCCGGTGTTGCGGATGACGTTGTTGGAGACCACGGAGTCGGTCACTCCGGTGTGGAAGTTGATGCCGTCGGCGATCTGGTCGGCGATCTGGTTGCCGGTGATCCGCAGGTTGCTCATGGGCCCGTCGAACCACATGCCCACCTTGGTGTGGTGGATGTACAGCCCCTCGATGGTCGAGTCGCTCAGCGCCCCGCCGATGCCGTTCACCTGGTCGGTGTCGATCCGTTCGCGCACGTCGCCCTCGATGGCGAAGCCCGACAGGTGCACGTGGTGGCTGCCGCCCTGCGAGACGTCCTTGCCGTAGAAGCCGACGCCGGTGTGGACCGAGCCGTCCGGGGCGGGTGCCGCGAGGGTGACCTGGTGCCCCTTGATGATCGTGTACCAGTTGCCGGCGCCCTCGATCGTGACGTCGTCGACGATGATGTGCCGGTTGACCTGGTACGTGCCCGGGGGGATGTAGACCTTGCGGTGTGCTCGTCGGGCGAAGGCGACGGCCTTGTCGAGGGCGTCGGCGGAGTCGCGCCGTCCGCTGGGGTCGGCTCCGAAGGCCAGCACGTTCACCGCGGACCGGTCCGTCTTCGGCGGGGCGACGAGTTGCGAGTCCATCAGGTCGATCACGGTGGTCGCGGCCTCGCTGCGCTGTGGCACGCGCAGCCGGACGTGCGCACCGGCCGGATAGGTACGGCCGAGCAGCAGCCGCTGCTCGTCGTAGAAGTGGTTCGGCCTGAACGGCTTGGGAATCACGGGGGCCGGGGTGGTGGCGCCGGGGACGCAGCCGCACTCGGTGATCCACCAGTCGGAGTGCAGCACGTCGGCGGTGGGGTCGTTGGTGAAGGGGTACTGGTTGTACAGCCAGGCGTACCGCGAGGTCAGCGTCATGGTGCTGCGGTGGCGCCCGTTCACGTCGACGTCGAGCGGGGCGGTGATCCCGCCGCCGGCCGGGGCGTCCGGGATGCTGTAGCGCACGGTGATGGCGTTGGCGGCCCGCGGCAGCGTGAACTCGACGTAGTGGCCTGGCGCGAGAGCGACCGCGCTGCGGCCCGAGGCCTCGGCGGCGAGCGTGTACGCGGTGCGGTCCGGCCCGACGGCGGTGCCGTCGGTCGGGGCGTGCTCCGCCTCCTGCTCCAGGAAGCCGAGGTCGGCCCCGCGACCGGCGACCAGGGCGGGGTCGAGCCCGGCGCGGGTCACCGGCGCGGCCCCGGTCTGCCCCGCGGCACCGGCCGCCGCGGCATTGCCGGCCGGTACGGCGGTGAGGCCGGCCACCGCTGTCACGGCCGCCAGGGCCGCGGCGGCTCTTCGCCACGGTTCGGCACGTCTGCTGGTGCGGTTCACTGCGCCTCGATTCTGTGCTGGGAGTCGATGGATCCTCGTGGAAGCCGTGGAAGCCGTGGAAGCTATGGGAGCCGTGGAAGCTGTCGAAGCCGTGGAAGTCGTGGGAGGAGGCGGGCCGCGCCGCTCGCCTGTGGGGGCGGCGCGGCCCAGGTGCGGTCGGTGCCGCGTCCGGGTCAGGACAGGCGCAGCCAGACCGCGGTATCGGTGGGCAGCCGGCCGTCCGTGAGCGGTGCGCTGCTCAGCAGGACCTCCCGGTGCGGTGGCAGCGGTGCCGGCTCGGTGCCCAGGTTGACGACGCAGGCGAAGTCGGCGTCGCGGGCGAAGGAGAGGACCTGCGGGCCGGCGGGGAGCCAGGTCATCTGCCCGTCGCCGAGTGCGCTCTCGCCCCGGCGCAGGCGCAGCGCCGTGCGGTACAGGCTCAGCATGCTGTCCTGGTCCGCCGCCTGCCGCCGCGCCGTCAGCGCCGACCAGTCGTGCGGCTGGGGCAGCCAGGGCTCGGTGCCCTCGGGGCCGAAGCCGAACGGCGGGGCGTCGCCGCTCCACGGCAGCGGCACACGGCAGCCGTCCCGGCCGGGGTCGGCTCCCCCGGTGCGGTGGAACATCGGGTCCTCGATGACCGAGTGCGGCAGGTCCTCGACCTCGGGCAGGCCGAGTTCCTCGCCCTGGTAGAGGTAGACGGAGCCGGGCAGGGCCAGGCTCAGCAGCGCCGCCGCCCGTGCCCGCCGGGTGCCCAGCGCGAGGTCGGTTGGGGTGCCGTGGGTCTTGGCCGCGAAGTCGAAGCCGGTGTCGGCGCGGCCGTAGCGGGTGACGGTCCGGGTCACGTCGTGGTTGGCCAGCACCCAGGTGGCGGGCGCGCCGACGGGCGAGTGCACGGCCAGCGTGGTCGTGATCGCCTCACGCAGCTGCACGGCGTCCCAAGGGCAGGTGAGGAAACCGAAGTTGAAGGCGGTGTGGAGTTCGTCGGGGCGCAGGTAGCGGGCGAAGCGCTCGGGGTCGGGCAGCCACACCTCGCCGATCAGGGCGCGCGGCGGGGTGTAGGACTCGGCGACCTTGCGCCAGTCCCGGTACACGTCGTGGATCTCGTCGCGGTCCAGGTAGGGATGCGGGTCCGCGCCGTCCACCAGGTCGGGAAGCGCCGGGTCCTTGATGACCTCGGCGGCGGAGTCGATGCGGACCCCGGCCGCGCCCCGGTCGAACCAGAAGCGCAGCACCTCCTCGTGCTCCCGGCGCACCTCGGGGTGCTGCCAGTTCAGGTCGGGCTGGGCGGAGGCGAAGCGGTGCAGGTACCACTGGCCGTCCGGGACCCGGGTCCAGGCGCTGCCGCCGAACTGCGACATCCAGTTGTTGGGCGGGAGTTCGCCCTGCCCGCCCCGGCCCTCACGGAACCAGAACCGGTCGCGCTCCGGCGAGCCGGGGCCCGCGGCGAGCGCGTCCTGGAACCAGCGGTGCTGGTCGGAGACATGGTTGGGGACGATGTCGACGATGGTGCGGATACCCGACGCAAGTGCCTCGGAGATCAGCTTCTCGGCCTCTCCCAGGCTGCCGAAGGCCGGGTGGATGGCCCGGTAGTCGGCCACGTCGTAGCCGCCGTCGGCCATCGGTGAGGCGTACCAGGGGGTGAACCAGAGCGCGTCGACACCGAGTTCGGCGAGATACGGCAGCCGGGACCGGACGCCCGCCAGGTCGCCCACCCCGTCGCCGTCCGCGTCGGCGAAGCTGCGCACGTAGATCTGGTAGATCGCGGCGCCACGCCACCACTCGTGGGGTTGGTGCACGGTAGAAGTCTCCTCGGGAGATGGGGTGTCAGCCCTTGAGGCTGCCGGCGGTGAGGCCGGACATGATGTTGCGCTGGAAGAGCAGGAAGAAGATCACCGTCGGCACGGCGGAGATGGCCGAGGCGGCGATCAGCACGTTCTCCGGAACGCCCAGGGAGAGCGAGTAGATGCCGGCGTTGAGTGTCTGCCTGGTCGGGTCGGGCTCGGCCAGCAGCGGCCAGAGGAAGTCCTTCCACACGTTGACCAGGGCGAAGATGGACACCACGCCGATGATCGGCCGGGACATGGGCAGCACGATGGAGAGCAGTGTGCGCAGGGGGCCGGCGCCGTCGATGGCGGCGGAGTCGAGCAGTTCCTGGGGCACCGAGTCGAAGAAGCGCTTCAGCAGGTAGATGTTGAAGGCGTTGGCCACCGACGGGAGCCAGATCGCCCAGGGGGAGTTGAGCAGGTTCTGGTGGATCAGGGGCAGGTCCAGCACGGTCAGGTACTGAGGGACGACCAGCACCATGGCCGGGATCATGAGGGTGGCCAGCATCAGGCCGAGGATCGCGTTGCCCAGCGCCGGCCGGAGTTTGGACAGCGAGTAGGCCGCGGCGACGTCGAGGACGAGTTGGAAGGCCAGTGCCCCGAAGGCGTACCAGAGCGTGTTGAGCAGCAGGTGGGCGATGTTGAGGCGGGTCCACGCGTCGCTGTAGTTGGAGGTGACGACGTGGTGCGGGTAGAAGGTGGGCGGGGTCTGGATGGACTCGGTGGTGCCCTTGAGCCCGCCCGTCACGAGCAGGTACAGGGGGCCGAGGAAGACCAGCGTGAAGGCGACGACGACCAGGATCAGCACCACGCGGTAGAGCGTGCGGTTCAGCTGGGCCGGGTTGACCAGGGTACGGGTGTCGCTCATGACTCCAGCCTCCGGTTGAGTCGCACGTAGATCACCGAGAACCCGGCGAGCACCAGCAGCAGGAGCAGTCCCAGGGCGCAGGCCGCACCGTAGTTGGAGAAGTTGAAGGCGTACTGGTAGATCAGGTAGACGATGGTGGTGGTCGAACCCTCCACCCCCTGGCCGCCGTTGGTCAGGATGAAGGGCTCGACGAAGACCTGCATGGTGGCGACGATCTGCAGCATCAGCATCAGCGAGAGGACGAGCCGGGTCTGCGGGATCGTCACGTGCCAGACGCGTCGCAGCAGTCCGGCTCCGTCCAGTTCGGCGGCCTCGTACAGCTCACCGGGTATGTTCTGCAGCGCCGCCAGGTAGATCAGTGTGGCGCTGCCCATGTTCATCCAGGTGGAGGCGAGGACGACGGCGAGCATCGCCGTGTTCGGGGACTGCAGCCAGCCCGAGGTGGGCAGGTGCAGCAGCTCCAGTGCCCGGTTGATCGGCCCGTACTCGGGGTTGTACAGGTACTTGAACAGCAGCAGTGAGGACACCGGTGGAAGCATCACCGGGAGGTACACCAGGACCCTCAGGTAGCCGCGCGCGTGCCGCAGTTCGTTCATCACCACGGCCGTGACGAACGGCAGCGCGAAACCGAACAGCAGCGCCAGGCCGGTGAATTCGGCGGTGTTGCGCCAGGCCGGCCAGAAGCTGGGGTCATGCACGATCTGGTCGAGGTTGTGCAGGCCGACCCAGGTGGTCCTGCCCGCCTTCGCCTTCTGGAAGCTCATGATCACTTCGCGGACCATGGGATACCACTGGAAGCAGGCGAAGCAGAGCACCGCGCCGATGAGGAAGCCGTGTGCGGTGAGGTTGCGCTGTACGGATCTGCGCAGTGCCCCGGACCGGCCGGCCGCCGCGGTGGGCGGCGCGTCGGTTCCGGAGGGTGCGGTCACGACCGCCATCGTCGATCTCCTTGGGAGGCTGCTCGTCCAGGGGGCCGTGCGGCCCCTCGTCCCGGGGGGCCTTGCGGCCCCTTGGCGACTACTGGGCGTTGGCGAGGACCTGGTTGACCTGCTGCTCGGCGGTGTCCAGCAGCTTCTGCAGGTCGGCGCCGCGGTTGGTCAGCGCGGACGCCATCGCGGTGTCCAGGATCTTGTAGATGGCCTGGGCGTTGGCCGGCTCGGTGACGCCGGGGACGTTGGCCTTGACGAAGGAGTCGAAGGCCTTCACCGACATGGTGGCGTTCGCGGCCTTGAGCTGGGTGTCCTTGGTGGCCGTGGCGCCCTGGAACAGCTGCGGCTGGGGCAGTCCGACCGCCTGGCCTGAGGCCTTGGAGCGGGGGTAGTTGTACTGCTGGCCCTGTCCCTCCGTCAGCCAGAGGTAACTGAGCAGCTGGATCCCGGCCTTGATCTGCTCGGGGGTGTCCTTGACGTTGAACATGTAGTCGTCGCCGCCGGTAAGGGTGCCGGCGCCCGGTCCGCTCTGGCCGGGGATCGGGCCCATGCCGAAGTCCTCGTAGTGGGCACCGAGGCTCTGCACCATGTAGGTGATGTCGTCAGGGGCGGCTATGTACATCCCCAGCTTGCCCGCGGCCATCTGCTTCTGGAGGTCGCCCCACTTGTAGAGCTGGGTGCTGCCCATGACGTTGTCTTCGAAGCGGAGCTTGTGCAGGTTCTGCAGCACGGCGAGGCCCTGCGGGTTGTTGAAGGCCGCCTTGGTGCCGTCGTCGCTCACCATCCGGCCGCCCTGGGCGTAGATCTCGGCGGTGAAGTGCCAGCCGCCGTTGTTGCCCGCGCTGTAGTCGCCGTAGCCCGCGATGCCCTTGCCCAGGGCGGCGATCTTCTTCGCGGCGGCCTGGACCTCGGCCCAGGTCTGCGGCGGCTGGTCGGGGTCGAGCCCGGCCTGCTGGAAGAGCTTCCGGTTGATGATCATGCCCATGGTGTAGTTGGTGCGCGGAATGCCGTAGATCTTCCCGCCGGCCTTCTGCGTGTCCCACACCGCGGACATGATGTCGTCCTTGACCGGCAGGTTCTCGGACGTGACGTACTTCGTGATGTCGGCCGCCTGGCCGGCGTCCAGGACCTGCTGCTTGTCCGTGAAGTAGGTGTAGAAGACGTCGGGCTGGGTGCCGCCCTTGAGCGCGGCGGTGAACAGTTCAGGGGTCTCGCACGGGAACGTGTCGATGCTCTTCACCGTGATGTTCGGGTGCAGCTTCTCGAAGGCCGCGATGTCGTCGGCCCACTGCTTGCGCTGCGTCGGGCGGCTCTTCGGCGGGGCACAGTCGATGGAGATGGTGACCTTGCCGTTGCTCGACTTGGCATCGCCGGAGGAGGAGCTTGAACAGGCGGCCGCGGTCAGGGTGAGAGCGCCTGCGATCAGCAGCGCTGCGGATCTGCGCATGGGTGGAGTACCCCTTCATGGGCGGAGTGCGGGGGGTGTGGCGTGCCTCACTTAAGCACCGACCCGTCTCCAACGCAATATCTCGACGGTACTTTGCAAGAAATCAACTCAACACTGTGAGATCGCGGGCCAGGGACAACGCAAAGGGCCGCACCCCATGAGGTACGGCCCTTGCCGGCACTGCGAGTTGACGCTGCGAATCGGTGCTGCGAGCCGGCACCAGTCGGCTGCGAATCGATGCTGCGAGCCGGCACCAGTCGGCGCTGCTAGCCGGCGGCGCGAGCCGGCGCTCCGTCAGCGGCGGGCCTCTCTGCGCGCCAGACCGGTTGATCCGCGCACCACCAGCTCCGGTTCGAAGAGCAGCTCGTCGTGGGTGACCTTGGCACCGGCCAGCTCTCCCACGAGCAGTTCCACGGCGGCGCGGCCCATCGCCTCGATGGGCTGACGGACGGTGGTCAGCGGCGGATCGGTGCAGGTCATGAAGGAGGAATCGTCGTAGCCGACGATCGACACGTCCCCGGGTACGTCGAGCCGGCGCCTGCGGGCAGCGCGCACCGCACCGAGGGCCAGCGGGTCCGAGGCGCAGATGATGCCGGTGACACCGCGCTGCAACAGGCGCGCCGCCGCGGCCTGCCCGCCCTCCAGGGAGAACAACGCGTGCGCCACGTCCTCCTCTTCGAGTTCCACCCCGGCCCCCTCCAGCGCCGCGCGAGCCGCCGCCAGCTTGCGCCGCGACGGCATGTGATCGGGCGGCCCGAGCACCAGGCCGATCCGCCGGTGGCCCAGCGACACCAAGTGCCCGGCGCCCTGTTCCACCGCGACCGCGTCATCGCAGCTGACCTGCGGGAAGTCCAGGTCGGGTATGGCGGCGTTCATCAGCACCGTGGGCAGGCCCCGGCGGGACAGCCGCTCGTAGTGCTCGTGCGGGGACTCCTCCTGGGCGTACAGGCCGCCGAAGAAGATCACGCCCGAGACCTGCTGCTGGAGGAGCAGTTCCACATAGTCGGCTTCGGAGACACCGCCCGCCGTCTGCGTGCACAGCACCGGGGTGAAGCCCTGCTGCGCCAGTGCGCTGCTGACCACCTCGGCGAAGGCGGGGAAGATGGGGTTCTGCAGCTCCGGCAGGACCAGCCCGACCAGTCTTGAGCGCTCACCGCGCAGTTGGGTCGGGCGCTCGTAGCCGAGCACGTCCAGGGCGGTCAGCACGGCCTGGCGGGTCTGCTCGGAGACACCGGGCTTGCCGTTGAGCACCCGGCTGACCGTCGCCTCGCTGACCCCGACCTTCCTGGCCACCTCCGCAAGTCGTCGTGTCATGGTTCAACCCTAGGGCATGATCCGCAATCCGCTTACGTCCGGGCGTAAAAATTCGTCAGTCTTTGCACCGTGTAACAGAGGCAATTTACAAGGAAGAGTAAGTCAAAATCAGAATCTGGTCGAAATATTGCTCAGCTCAGCTCTGTCCCGCGCCCGTGCGCGGGCCGGCCCACCGGTTCGGGGGCCGGCCCACACCTGTCCGGGAGCCGGCCCACGTGGTCGTGGGCCGGCTCCCTGGGCGTCGTCAGGGATTGACGTTGACGGTGAAGGTGGTGGTCGGGTTGTAGACGTCGATGTGGTTGTCGGACAGGGTCAGATGGTTGAACGTCGCCGAGCCCACGGCCGGGCCCTGTCCCGCCTCGGGCAGCGGGTTGGCCCAGACGCCGTAGCCGGACTTGGCGTCAAAGGCGTCCCCGCTCTGATGCGCCCCGGTGATGGACGTGTCGGTGAAGACGGTGTCCTTGACGGGATTGAGCGCCGTGCCGCCCACGTAGTCGGTCTGGAACATGATGCCGGCGTACGTCGGGTCGACGATGTCGGTGTCGTTCACCCGGATCCCCTGGAACGGCTGGGTCGCGGAGAACAGCCACATGGCCGGGAACACCTGGCCGCCCCAGAAGTGACCACCGTCGCGCACCAGCGAGACGTGCTGGATGGTGGTCGGCTGGGTGCCGAATCCCTGGAAGGGATAGCCGAAGTTCAGCGAGCTGATGGTGATGCCCGAGTACGTCAGCGTGTCGGCCACGTACAGGTTCTGCAGGATGTTGTTCTCACCGCCGTAGACGGCGACGCCCGCCGCCCGCCACGGGGTCAGCGCGGTCAGGTTCTGGAAGGTGTTGCCGGTCAGGTCCGAGGAGTTGTGGTCCTGGGCCGCGAACAGCGCGAAGCTGTCGTCACCGGTCGAGCGGGCCTCGTTGTTGCTCACCAGGTTGTTCTGACTGCCGTTGGTGAGGTTGATGCCGTCCGCGAAGGTGTCGCGGATGCGCATGTTCGTCGCCTTCAGCCCGTTCACGTGCGTGCCCCAGATCGCGCACACCTGGTGCTCGATCCAGACGTCGTCGACGGTGATGTTGGAGACGTCGGTCAGGTCGAAGACCTTGCCGGGTCCGTCGATGCGGGACGTGTAGTTGCCGAACCAGCCGAAGCCCCGGAAGGTCGAGCCGTTGGCGCTGCTCGACACCGACCAGCCGATGTCCGAGTTCTCCGACCCGGCGGGCGCGTTGAACTGGGTGTACCAGGGTCCTGCTCCCACCACCTTGACGGCCTGGCCGTAGACGTTGAACTTGTTGCTGGTCTGGTACTGCCCGGGGGGCAGGTAGACGCCGACGAGCTTGCCCGTGGTGTCCTGGCGGACGGTGTCGAGCGCGTTCTGCACGTCCTGCTGGCCGAAGCCGGCGGGGGTGAGGTAGGCGGTCGGGTCCGGGTTGGCGACCGGGGCGACCTGCTCGGTGTTGATGTAGTCGATCGCGTACTGCGAGGTGTTGGACGAGTCCTTCTGCAGCTTGACGACGCTGCCCTGGGGCACCGTCCGGTCGAGCATCACATGCGCCTCGTCGTAGATGTGACGCGCCGGTCCCGCGCTGGGATCGTTGCCCGGACCGGTCTCCGCGCCGTACAGCCAGGCGTACCTGGAGTTCAGCGTGATGGTCTGCAGGAAGCTGCCGTCGACGTAGACGTTCAGGGTCGCGGTGGAACCGCCGCCGCCGGGGGCGTCCGGGATGGAGAAGCGGGTCACCAGGGTGTTGGTGCTGGCCCGGGTGGTCCACTGGACGTAGGAGCCGGTGCTGTTGAGGGTGACGGCCTTGCGCCCGGACGCCTCACCGGCCAGGTCGCCGATGGTGCGGTTGGGGCCGACCACGGCGGCGCCGCCGCCTATCTGGCCGTCCTCGCCCTGGTAGACGTCATAGGGCATGTTGGCGCCGCGGCCGACGAACAACGAGGTGTCACTGGTGTTGTTGGCCTGCTTGACCGACAACTCGTTGCTGTCGGCGGCGATCACGGTGTGCACGGTGTACTTGCCGTTGACGGCCGTCCAGTTGCCCAGGCTCACCGGCGGGGCGGTGGCGCCTGCGGCGATCGTGCCGGTGTAGGAGCCGGTGAGGGTGGTGAGCGTCCCGCCGGTGCTGTCGAGCAGGGTGAGCGTGACACCGTGGGAACCGCCGCCCGAGGCGATCGTGCCCTGGTTCCTCAGCGTCACCGAGAACGCGACGGTGTTGCCCGCCGAGGGGTTGTTCGGGGTCCAGTCCACGGTTCCGACCAGGTCGGAACTCTGTACCGGCGCGACGACGAGGTTGTTCGGGTGGGTGAAGGCGTTGTTGTCGTAAGCCAGCTCGATGAAGCTCTTCGCCTCGTCCACCTTGGCGGTGAGCTGGTACGAACCGGCCTGCTGCGTGCCGATCACCGTGGACACCGTGGTGGAGGCACCGGCCGCCAGCGCGCCGACGGTGGCCGTGCCGACCTTGGTGCTGCCCAGGTAGAAGTTGACGTTGGAGGCCGGAGCTGCCGCGGTGCCCACGTTGGCGACCGTGGCGGACGCGGTGATGGGGTCGGTCTCCACCGGGGCGGACGGGGACCACGAGGACGCGGAGACCGTCAGGTCGGGGTTCGGGGCCGGCGTGCCGATCACCTGGAGTTCGGCGACCTGGCCGCCGGGGGCTCCGCTGTTGCCGGTGATGCTCAGCTGGACGTCCGCGACCCTGTTGCTCACCGGGATGGTGACGGTGTTGCCGGTGGCGGGGTCGAAGGTGTACGTGTGCGCGGCCGAGATGCTGGTGAAGTCCGTCGCGCCCTGCTCACGGCCGAGCACCTCGATCGTCTGGGTGCGGGTGGCCCAGATGGAGGCCGGGTTCAGCTTCACCACGACGGAGGTGACGTCGGCGTTCGCACCGAGCTGCACGGTGAGCCGGCTCGGGTACGAGGAGCCTTCGAAGTACGTCGTGAGGTCGCCGTCGTTCGCGTTCGTCGGGGCGTAGATGTACGTGTACGGGCTCCCGGTGATCGGCTTGTTCAGCGCCAGGTTGGTGCCGCCGCCGCCGCTGCCGGTGCGGGTGACGGTGTTACTGGCGGGCGAGACGTTGCCGGCGGCGTCGCGCGCCTTGACGTAGTACGACACCGTCGCCGTGCCTGGCTGGTTGTCGGTCCAGGTCAGGGTGGAGCCGCCGACGGTCGCCGCCAGTGCGCCGTTGCGGTAGACGTCGTAGGCGGTGACACCGACGGCGTCGCTCGACGCTCCCCACGACAGGGCGATCTGACCGGACTGCGGCTGGGTGTAGGACAGGGTGCCGGGGGCGGTGGGGGGCGTGGTGTCGGCGGTGTTCGGCCCGTACACCTGGAACTCGGAGACCTGGGCCGCCGGCCATCCGGTGTTGGCCGTGACCAGTGTTCGCAGGTAACGGGTGCCGGTCGCCGCGAAGTTGATGGTGACCGTGCTGCTGGTGGCCGGATCGAACGTGTACGAGTTGGACGCCACGATGGTGGTGAAGTTGCTGCCGTCGGTGCTGCCCTGGACCGACAGCGTCTGGGTGCGGGCGGCCCAGTTGGTCACCGGCACCTGCAGCACGAGCTGGTTGACGCTGGTGGTCGCACCCAGGTCGACCTGCAGCCACTGCGGGAAGGCGTTGTTGGCGGACTCCCAGTAGGTGGCCTGGTCGCCGTCGTTGGTGTTGGACGGCGCGTAGGTCTGGGTGTAGCTGCTGGCACTCATCGTCCTGCCCGCCGCCAGGTTGGCCCCTGCGGCGTGGGCGGGTACGGCCTGCAGCACTGCCAGGAGTGCTGCCAGCATGCCGAGCACTGCGACGACGGCGGTTCGCTGCCGGCCTGAGGCGGACAGCGCGGGTGGCGCGAAGGATCTTCTGGTGGTTCTCATCCTCTTCCTCGGCTCCTAGCGGGTGGGGTGGAACGAGGGGGTGACGAACTCTGCGAGTCGGCTGTTGCGCGAAAACCTCGATGTCGATCTCGCTCTATTGCCCATGATTCATTGCAAAAACTGAAACCTGGACTGAAAAGACGCTACAGAGCGATCATGCACACGTCAATGAATCCCGGGCGAAGTGGGCATCAGGCGCCGTAGACCTGGAACTCCGAGACCTGTCCGGCAGGCCAGCCGTTGTTGGCGGTGAAGGTGAGTCGTACGTAGCGGGTGGTGACGGTGGAGGGCAGTGTGACGGTCGCGGTGTTGCCGGTCGCCGGGTCGAAGGTGTAGCCCGCCGGGGCGAGAAGCTCGGCGAAGCTGCCGCCGTCGGTGCTGCCCTGGACGGAAAGGGTCTGGGTGCGGGTGGCCCAGACGAAGGCGGGTGGGAGGTTGAGGACGATCCGTTTGACACCGGTGGAGGCGCCCAGATCGACCTGGACCCACTGTGGGAAGGCGTTGTTGGCGGACTCCCAGTAGGTGTTGGTGTCGCCGTCGGTCGCGTTGCCCGAGGCGTAGACCTGGGTGTGGCTGCTCTCCGCGGTGGGGCGGTGCAGAGCGAGGTTGGTGGTGCCCGAAGGGGGGTCCGTGGTGACGGTGACCTGGTTGGAGGGCTGCGACGCGTTGCCCGCCGCGTCGAGGGCGACGACGTCGAAGGTGTACGTGGTGGAGGTGTCGAGCCCGGTGACGGTGAACGACGTGGCGCCGGTGGTGCCGACCTGCGTGCTGGTCGAGCCGGACACCCGCAGGACGCGGTAGCCGGTCACGCCGGTGTTGTCGCTGGACGCGTTCCAGGCCAGCGTGACGGAGGTGCCGGTGTGCCCGGTGACGGCCAGGGCACCCGGCGCGGAGGGCGGCGTCGTGTCGCCGCCGGCGGAGACGACCGGCTGGGTGGGGCGGATGGCGGTCAGCGCGATCTCGCCCTTGAGCATGCGGCCGCCGTCGCCGGTCAGGCGCAGGTAGTAGTCGGAGGAGCAGTGGGTGCCGTCCTCGTCGAGGGCGAGGAACCCGGAGTCGGTGGGTACCCAGTCCAGTGTCTCGGCGGTCTTGGCGATCTGGTTGCCCTCGTTGTACTCGTCGAACATCGAGATGTAGATGCCCTGCGCCCCGGCCCGCACCACGTTGTAGAACTGCCGCCACATGAAGTCGCCGTGCGCGCGCTGCCGGCCGGAGACGTCGCCGGGCAGGACACAGGGCTGGTAGTCGATGCCGTGGGCGTTGCAGTCGGCCTGGTCGCCGACCGTGTAGGTGGCGTACGCGTTGTCGGCCTCGGCCACGTTCCCGATGGCGCCGACCATCCACGGCGAGATCATGTCGAAGGCGTGGTAGACGCCCAGGAAGTCGGGCCGTGAGCCGCCGACACCTGTCCGCCATTCACGCGGGACACCGCCGATGACGTAACAGCCCTGGCCCTTGAACCAGTTGATGACGTCGAGGCAGGCGTCGGCGGAGAAGGGGTGGTGGTTGTCGTTGTAGCCGAAGCCCCAGACGCAGACGACCGGCTTGCCGTTCTGCCTCGCGTACGCCGGGGACGCGGTGTGCGCGGACATCTTGTTCGTCCAGTCCGTCTTGATCTCGGGCTGCATGTTCGCCCAGTCGGTGACGTCGTACATGATGTAGAACTTCCGCCCGTACGACTCGGCGGCGCTGCGCACCTTGGTCGCCATGGCGTCGCGGGTGGGGCCCTCGCCACCGTTGGGGTTGAAGCGTTGCAGGCCGGCGGTGTCGATGGCGTTCTGCTGCATCCACAGGAAGTGGGTGTTCACCGTCTGCTGGTCGTACGAGGAGAACAGCGTGGCGGGAAGGCCGTTGCCGAGAGAGGCGTACGACGTCTGGTAGGTGCTGGTGAAGTCACGCACGTCGGGCCAGCACGTGATGGCGGAGTTGGCCGGGGACGGCGTCCGGCCCCAGTCCCGGCTCCAGTGCCACCACCCGTTGATGGGCGCGCCGTCGCCGACGCAGGCGAACCAGCCCTGGTAGCCGACGGTGATCTTGCCGACCACGTCGCCGGGCGCACTGGCCGCCGACGCGCGCGGGGCGAGTACGGTTTCGGTGGCGCCCATGGCTCCCACCGCGCCGGCCGCGATGGCGGCCTGCAAGAAGACTCTGCGTGTGACACCCATCTGGACTCCTCGGGTCGAGTGGCCTCGGTGGCCGGTGCGGCCGGGCGCACTCGCGCCCGGCGGCACCGGCAGGCAGGTCGGATCAGGTGTTCCAGACCTGGAATTCGGAGATCTGGCCGGCCGGCCAGCCGTTGTTCGCGGTGATGTTCACCCGGAAGTACCGCTGGGTGGTCGCGGTGAACGTGAGGGTGACCGTGTTGCCGTTGGCGGGATCGAAGGTGTAGGTGGCCGACGACTTGACGGTGCTGAAGGAGGAGCCGTCGGTGCTGCCCGACAGGGACAGCGTCTGGTCACGGGCGCCCCAGGTCGCGGGGAGCTGGAGGACGACGCGGCTCGCGCTCTGTGCGGAACCGAGGTCGACCTGGACCCACTGCGGGAAGGCGTTGTTGGCGCTCTCCCAGTAGGTGCCCTGGTTGCCGTCCGTCACGTTGGACGACGGGTAGACGTCGGTGTGGCTGGACTCGGTGGTGGCCGCGCCGGCTGCCAGGTTCCTGCTCACCGCGCCGGCGCCGGTGCCGGTCAGCGCGACCGTGGTCGTGCCGTTCGACGCGTTGCTGGCGATGCTGAGATCGCCGGTGCGGGTGCCGGAGGCGGTGGGCGTGAACGTGACGCGCACCGTGCAGGAGGCGTTCGGCGCGATCGACGTCCCGCAGGTGCTGGTCTGGGAGAAGTCGCCCGTGACGGTGATGCCGGAGACGGTCGCGGCCGCGGTTCCGGTGTTGGTCACCGTGACCGTCTGCGCGCCGCTGGCGGTGTTGAGGGCCTGGGTGGGATACGACAGTGACGCCGGGTTTGCCGACAGGGTCGCGTTGGAGGAGCCTCCGCCGCTCGGGAACACCTCGAAGTCCGACAACTGGGCGGCGTTCCACCCGGTGTTGGCGGTGATGTTCACCCGCAGGTATCTGGCCGTGGCGGAGTCGAACGTGATGGTCACCGTGTTGCCGTTGGCGTTCGGGTCGAAGGTGTAGCCGGCCGGCGCCTTGATCGTGGAGAAGTTCGAGCCGTCCGTGGAGCCCTGCACCGACAGCGTCTGCGTGCGGGCCGACCACGCCGTCGCCGGCGGGAGCTTGAGGACGACCTTGCCGACGGCGTAGTTCTGGCCGAGGTCGACCTGGGCCCATTGCGGGAACGAACCGTTCGCGCTCTCCCAGTACGTCGAGGCGTCCGGGTCGGTGAGGTTCGAGGCGACGTACGGGCTGTTGCCCGAACTCGCCGACGCCGGCCGTCCGGCGGCGATATCGGTGGTGCTGTCGATGCCGCTGCCGGCCAGGGGGACGACGGTCGGGCTGTTGTTGGCGTTGCTGGTGACGGTCAGGTTGCCGGTGCGCGATCCGCCCGTGGTGGGCGTGAAGCCGACGGTCACGGTGCAGGAGGCGCCGACCGCGAGGGTGGAGCAGTTGTTGGTCTGGCTGAAGTCACCGGTGGCCGAGACGCCCGAGACGGTCGCCGGGGTGGTGCCCGAGTTCGTCACCTTCACCGTCTGTGTGCCGGCCGGGGAGCCGACCACCGTGGCGGCGAAGGCAAGGCTCGCCGGGTCGGTGTTCAGCACCGGGCCCGGCGCGGTGCCGGTTCCGGAGAGGCTGACCGTGTTGGTGACCCCGCCCGCGTCGACGGTCAGGGTACCGCTACGGCCGCCGGTCGCCGTCGGCGCGAACTTCACGCTGACGGTGCACGAGCCGTTCGCCACGATGGAGGAGCCGCAGGTGTTGGTCTGGGAGTAGTCGCCGCTGGTGGAGACCGAGGAGACGGACGCGGCGGTGCCGGTCGGGTTGGAGACCGTCACGCTCTGCACGTCGCTGGTCGAACCAGTGGGGACCGAACCGAAGTTGAGCGCGCCGGGGGTGGCCGTCACGCCTTCGGACGGGTACGGCGGATAGACCGGAGCGGGCCACCCTCCGCAGTACGGCGTGCCGCCGATACCGGAGTTGCCGCCGCCGTCGGTCACCGTGAAGCTTCCGACCGAGCAGCTGTACACCGGGGAGGAGTAGCCGACGCCGGTCGCCGTGACGTTGGTGAACTTCGCGGCGCCGCCGGTCTGTTCCTGGAGGGCGAAGGTTCCGGTACCGGCGATGGTCACGTCGGTGAGGCTGACGCCGCTGATGGTGCCCTCGACCCACTGGACGGCTTCGTACGGACTCTGCTGGATCAGCGCGTTGGTCACGTTGACCGGGCCGGTGATCGCGCCCTGGCTGCCGTCGAACCACAGCGCGCCCACGCCGAACTGCCAGTTCGGGTCGAGGCTGCCGTCCCGGACCATGGTGTTGCCGGAGATGGTGGTGGTGCCGACCGGTGTCGACGAGAAGCGCTGCCCCACGTGGATGCCGCCGCCCTGGCTGATGCCGCTGTCCACCACCCGGTTGCCGCTGACGGTGTTGTCGTGGCCGCCGTAGATCGCGATGCCGTTGGCGAGGATCTGCAGGGACACGGTGTTGTTCGAGATCGTGTCGTTGGCGTCGGCGCCGATGGCGGAGTCCGCCCAGGTGGCGATGCCGTCGTCGCCGGTGTTGCGGATGTCGCTGTTGGTCACCTTGGAGTTGGTGACGCCGCCGTGGAAGTTGATGCCGTCGGCGGTGGTGTCACGGATGCGCAGACCGCTGAACGTCAGAGCGTCCATCGGCCCGTCCATCCAGGCGCCGACCTTCATGTGGTCGATCCACAGGTTGGCGACGGTCGAGTTGCTCATCGCGCCGCCGATGCCGTTGACCTGGGCACCGTCGTCGCGTTCCTGCACGTTGCCGAAGACGGCGAAGTTCTGCAGGTGCACGTGGGTGCTGGCCGAGGGCGCGGAGTTGCCGTAGAAGCCGGGTGCCGTGCCGGTGACGGTCGAGTACCACATGCCGGCCCCGGCGATCGTGACGTCGTCGACGCTGATGTGGCCGGGGATGTTGTAGGTGCCGGGCGGGATCCACACGGTGCCGCCGGGTCCTGCCGCGCTGATCGCGGCGTTGAACGCGCCGGTCGCGTCGGCCGCACCGCTCGGGTCGGCGCCCTTGCCGGTCACCGACACCGATCCCGCGGGTGCGTTCAGGGCGGCGCCGACCTGTTCGAAGTCGGCGAAGTCGATCGTGTACGAGGAGGCGGTGTCGCCCGGGTCGACCTGGAGCTTGAAGGTCGTACCCGCCGGATAGGTGGTGGAGAACAGGCGGTGGGCCTCGTCGTAGAAGTGGTGCGGGTTGCCGCCCGGGGTGTTGGTGAAGGGGTAGCTGCCGTAGTACCAGCTGTAGGCGTTGGTCAGGGTGAAGTCGGGCTGCTTGACGCCGTTGACGTACAGCGAGAGCGAGGCGGTGTAGACCGAGCCGCCCGAGGTGTCGGGGATGCTGTAGCGGAAGTTGATCGAGTTGGTCGCGACCGGTGTGGTGAACGTGACGTACTGGCCGGCGCCCTGCAGCGTGGTCGCCTTGCGGTACGACGCCTCGTCGGCCAGCTGGCCCTGGGTGTAACTCGGGCCGATGTCCGTGCCGTTGGTGGCGGAGTTCTCCGCCTGCACCTCGACGTACGGCAGGCTCGCGCCGCTGCCGCCGGTGGCGGTGGCCGCGGCCCAGGCAGGTGGGACAGCCAGGGCCACGATGCCGACGGCAGCGACCATCGCGGTGCTGACCGCCCAGACGAGGGCTCGTCTCAGTTGTCGGATGGAATGGAGCACTTACCACTCCTTTCATCAGGACATGCCGGAAATGTGCCGCTGACACCGCCAGGGAGGGAGGGGCATGAGGAGGGGGGACGAGGGCGGGGGGAAGGCCAGGAGGGGCGAAGGCCGGGGGTGAAAGCGGGGGGAGGCGGGGGGAGACAGGGGGGTTCTGATGATGACGCGAGGGGGACCGTAATCTCAGCGACAAGGAGGCGCAATAACTAGATGGCGCATTGCAACAATAAAAATTCTCCCTGCAAGATCTCATGCGATCGCGAACGCGATCTTCGCCCAGGGGTGACCGACCGCCAGTCGGCCCGTCATGCGCGCGACCTGACGCGGTGAAAGTTTTCAGAAGCCGCACAGGATCTTTACCGGATCCTCAAGTACTGCCATCCTTACCGGTCTTCATGACAGAAGGAGGCACTTTGTCTCGCATATCAGCTTTGGCGACTTCGCTCCTCAGCGCCCTCGCCCTCGTTTGCGGCGTCACCGCCACGGCGTCGGCCGCGCCGGCACCCGCCGACACGACGACCCCCACCCCGGCCACGTCCGGTCAGGTCCCCCGGGTGGTCTGGACGCCCTGCAACCCGGACCCGTCCAAGCCCGATCCGGGGATCTACGACTGCGCCGTCTACCCGGTGCCGCTGGACTACGCGAACCCGTCCGGGCAGAAGATCGGTATCGCCATGATGCGGCGGCGGGCCGGCGACCCGTCCGAGCGCATCGGCTCACTGTTCATCAACCCCGGCGGCCCCGGCGGCAGTGGTTACCTGTGGGCCACCACGAACCGGCTCGAACCCCGCGTCCTGGACCACTTCGACCTGATCGGCTTCGACCCCCGCGGTGTGGCCCGCAGCAACCCGTTGCAGTGCTTCAAGACCCAGGAGGACGCCACCGCGGTCCTCTCCCGCAAGACCCTTGTGCCCGTCACACCGGCGGAGGTGAACAGCACGCTCACGGCCGACAAGGACTACACCGACGCGTGCGCCGCCAACGCGGGTGCCCTTGCCAAGCACATGTCCACCATGAACGTGGCACGCGACCTCGACCGGATGCGTCAGGGCGTCGGTGACGCACAACTGAGCTTTGTCGCCTTCTCCTACGGCACGTTGATCGGCGACACGTACGCCAACATGTTCCCGGACAAGGTGCGCGCCCTCGTCATCGACGGCAACGTCGACCCGTACCTGCGCACGCACGACGGCCTGGAGTACGACCGGCAGCGCGCGGCCGGCTTCGAACTCGCGCTGGACGAGTTCCTGAAGCGCTGCGAGGCCGCCGGTACGTCGCGCTGCGCGTTCGCCGAGGGCGACACCCGCGCCCGGTTCGACGCGATCCGCGACCACCTGCGCACCAGCCCCGTGACCCTGCCGAGCGGTGCGCAGGTCACTTTGAGCAGCTTCACCGGCCAGGTCGCCGGCGCCCTGTACGTGCAGGCCCAACTGGCGCCGCTGGCCCGCTCGTTGCAGGCCCTTGACCAGGTGATCAACCCGCAGCCGGCCCTCCGGACCCTGGCCGGGACGGTGCCCTCTGACGACGCGGACCTACTGGCCGAGATCGCCCCGACAGCACTGCGCGACACGCTCGGCGACTCCCCGTACACCACGGACGACTCCTACTTCGGCGTCAACTGCCAGGACAAGCCGTACCCGACGAACCCCAGAACGTTCGCGAACCTGGCCGGCACCTGGGAGCAGAACGCCCCCACGTTCGGCCGCTACCAGATCTTCGACAGCCCCCCGTGCGCGACCTGGCCGTTCCCGGCGCGGGCCGGCGAGGGCTACGCCGGCCCGTGGAACAGGAAGACCGCCAACCCGGTCCTGGCCGTCAGCAACCTCTTCGACCCGGCCACCCCGCGCGTGTACGCCCTGAACCTGCAACAAGAACTCGGCAACGTCGTGCTGGTCACGGTCGACATGATCGAGCACTGCGCGGTCGGCCAGAACCAGGCCCTCAACGCGATGGTGACCTCCTATCTGGTGGACCAGAAGGTCCCGAAGCCCGGCCAAGTTCTCACGTCCGACCTCGACCCGTTCCCGGCACCGACCAGCTGACAAGAAGCCGCGTCACACACCACGAGGGAGGACCTTGCGTTCACCGCGTGGGTGTGACGGTGGCCGACGTCTCCACAAGCTGCGTCACCAGATCCGCGGTGATCCGGTGCCACCTGCGGGCGCCGCGGACCATGGTGTGACCGCCGCGTGGCACCGACACCGTGTGGACGTTCGCGCCGGCGCCGCGGGCCTGCCGCGCGAAGGCCCAGGCGTCCTCGGCAGGGGTGATTCGATCCCGTTCATCGTGTACGAACCCGACCGTGCGGCCTCGCAGATGGGACACGGGTTCGTCCGGTGGACACCATGCCGCCAAGGCGACGACGCCGCGTACGGACGGGTACCCGCCGTTGCGCAGCGCTGCCCGGCCCCCCATGGAATGACCGACCAGCACGACCGGTACCCCGGGTGCCAGTGCGGACAGCTCCCGCAGGGCACTGTGGGCATCAGACGCCGCGTCCTCCCGTTCCCCGTTCCATCCGCGGTGGCGGTAGCGGACCGATGCCAGAAGCAGGGCGTGCTGTCGGAGCCTGAGGCGGACCGTCCACCGGAAAGGACGCATGCGCAGTTCGGGCAGGTTGATCGACGGTGGCGGGAAGAGGTCTGCCACTCGGCCTCCGTGGAGGAAGAGCACTGCGGCGCGGGGCCGCGGCGGCGCGGTGTGGACCTTCAGCCGTGAGGTGGTCGCGTGCGCCGCGTTCGTCCCGCTGTCCTGTCCCGGGGACCTCCGCAGGAAGGACCGGCGAGTCATCGGGCACCTTCGGTGTCCGCGGTGCCGTCATGCTTCAGAAGCACCTGGTGAACGTCCAGGTAGCGGGCCCGGAATCCGGCTTCGCAGTAGGCGAGATAGAACTCCCACATGCGGCGGAACGTCTCGTCGAATCCGAGGTCCGCCAGGCCGTCTGCTCTGTCGAGGAACCTGTGCCGCCACAGTCGCAAGGTCTCGGCATAGTGCTCGCCGTAGGATTCCACGTTCTCGACCCGCAGCCCGCTGCCCGCCGCGACCTGCCGGACGGCCCTCAGGGACGGAATGACACCACCGGGGAAGATGTACTTGCGGATCCAGGTGTAGTCACCGCGGGTGGCCAGCACCTGCTTGTGCGGCATGGTGATCGCCTGGAGCGCTATACGCCCTCCCGGGGCCAGCACGCCGGCCAACCGGTCGAAGTAGACGGGCCAGTATTCAGCGCCTACGGCCTCGATCATCTCCACACTCACCACGGCGTCGTACACACCGTCGATCTCCCGGTAGTCACACAGCCGGACGGAGACCCGGTCCGCGTGGCCCGCACGGGTGATCCGCTCGACTGCGAGGTCACGCTGTTCCCGCGACAGGGTCACCGTCACCACCCGGGCTCCGCGAGCCGCGGCCCGTGTGGCCAACTCACCCCAGCCGGTGCCGATCTCCAGCAGCCTGGTGCCGGGTCCCACGTCCGCCGCATCGAGCAAGCGGTCGATCTTGCGCCGCTGGGCGGAGGCCAGGTCGTCCCAACGTGCGGGGAGACGGGGGAAAACCGCTGACGAATAGGTCATCGTGTCATCGAGGAAGAGAGCGAACAACTGGTTGGAAAGGTCGTAGTGGCGGCGGATGTTCTCGCGCGCCCCCTCCGGGGAGTTGCGTTCGCCGGCCGGGTGCCGCCTCATCCACGTGCCGCGCAGACGCTGCAACGGACGCGGGACCAGTGACGTCGCGTTGGCCGCCAGCACAGTGAGCACCTCGACCAGGTCCTCGGCACTCCATTCCCCGGCCATGTAGGACTCGCCGAAGCCGATGAGGCCGTCGGCCCCGATGCGCTGGACGAACGCCTCCGGGTCGTGTATCTCCAGCAACGGTCCCGTGCCGCCCGCCGCCGGCGTCTGCCCCCATCGCACGGTGAGGGGCAGGCGTTCGAAGGCCCGTCGGAGCAGAAATCCCGCCACGCCGGCGCACAATGGAGAACTGCGCGGCGCGCGCGCGACATCAGGCCACCGGGACTCGTCGATGTCCACGGACAGGCCGAAGGCCGGGGTACTGCGATCGCTGGACTGGTGGACTGCGGTCATGATCCCTCCTGGGCGTGAGGACGGGGGCGGGGGCGGGGATACACCGGCAAGCCGCGCAGGAGCAGTCGGATGCCGTGATGCCGGATGGCGGCGGAGACCGCGAGCGTGGACCACGGATGCCGCACCGCCGCGACCAGTAGCCGACCGGGTGTGGCAGGGCCGCCCCTGCCCCGCACGGTCGCGGTGAACGGGCGTGTCCCGTCGCGGTGCAGCGAAACCGTCAGGTCCAGGCGCTCACCGGGTAACGGCAGTCGCATCCGGTAGGCGCCTTCGACAGGGAAGAACGGCGAGACGTAGAACTCCTTGGGCACCTCGGACCCGCTGCGCCCGTCGGTCTCCACGAGATAGCAATGACGTTCGCCGTAGGTGTTGTGGACCTCCGCCACGATGCACCGCAACGCGCCGTCCGGGCCGTGACACCAGTACAGGGTGAGCGGGTTGAAGACGTGGCCGAGAACCCGGGCGTGCGCGAGCATCAGGACTCGGCCGCCGCCGAGCTGGATGCCCCGCGTCGCCAGGAAACGCTCCAGCCCCGCGCGGATCGACGGATCCGAGCCCCCGAAATGATCCGCGGGCCGGAAGCGGGCCAACGGGCGCAGGACCAGTGGCAGGACCGGCGGACTGTCCGGATCGACCAGCCACAGATAGGTGCGGTGCCGCATGACGTGCCGTATCGGCGCGGTGCGGATGTGGGTGATCCGGCAGCTGTACAGTGCCGGCACCGGCGGATGTGCGCCGGTCACCAGGACACCCCCAACGCGGCGGCCGCCTGGACCCCTGAGCGGCAGCCGTCTTCGTGGAACCCCCAGCCGTGGTACGCGCCCGCGTACACGGTGACCGCCGTGTTGAGCTCCGGCAGCCGCCGCTGGGCGGCGACCGATTCGGGCGTGTACACGGGGTGCTCGTACACCATACGGGCCAGCACACGTCGCTCGTCGATCCGGCTGCCGGCGTTGAGGGAGACCACGTACTCCTCAGGCGTTTCCAGACGGTGCAGCCGGTTCATGTAGTAGTTGACCTGGACCTCACCGGCCGTGGCCTCGCAGGACGGCATCAGGTAGTTCCACGACGCCCGCGCCCGGGCAGTGGGCAGCACACGGCTGTCCGTGTGGAGTGTCGTGGGATTGCGGGAGTAGCCGAACGCACCGAGCACCTGCCGTTCGGCTTCCGAGGGGTCGGCGAGGATCCGTAACGCGCGATCGGCATGGACGGCGAGCACCACCGCGTCGAACTCGCCGGTCGTTCCGTCCTCGGTCACCACGTGGGCACGGTCGGCCGACCGCCGCACGGTGCGCACCGGGGTGCTGGTCCGGACGGCGCCGAGGTGTTCGGCCATCCGACGCACGTACTCGATCGAGCCGCCGGACACCGTCTTCCATCGGGGCGAGCCGCTCACGGACAGGAGCCCGTGGTGGTCGAGGAACCGGAACAGGTACGCGGCCGGGTATTGCAGCGCCGTCCGCGCCGCGCACGACCACACCGCCGAGACCAGTGGCGTCACGAAGTGGTTGACGAAATAGGCCGAAAAGCCGCCTCGTTCGACGAACTCGCCCAACGTCAGGCCGGTGTCGCGCTCCGATGCGAGCAGGGCGCGGGCCGCGCGGTGGAAAACCGGTACTTCGGCGAGCATGCGCAGGTAGCGCCCCCGCAGCATGTTGCGTGGCTGGGCGAACAGGCCCGACGGTCCGCGGGCGCCCGCATACTGCAGGCCGCACCCCTCGCACCACACCGACATGCTCATCTCCGCGTCCTGGGTGCGCACCCCGAGTTCGTCGAAGAGCTTCAGGAGCCATGGGTACGTCCGTGCGTTGTGGACGATGAACCCACTGTCCACACGCACCGTTTCCTCGTGCCCTGAGGCGATGTCGTGGGTGTGAGAGTGTCCGCCGAGCCGGTTGTCGGCTTCGTACAGCGTCACCTCGCAGGCATGCCGCAAGACGTAGGCGGCGGTCAGCCCGGCGATCCCGCCACCTATTACTGCGATTCTTCGTCGCTCCACGGACCCTCCTCGAACCAGCCGCCAATATCCATGCGCGATCGCCCACGGTGCTGCGGTCGCGGGGAGGTTGACCCCAAAGGCCTGACAAGCTGGTCTCAACGGGCAGTGGGTGCGGCTCGATCGCGGTCTCCATGAACCGGCCACCGCGACCTGCGAGTTGGCGTGTGGACGCGCGTCAGGCTTCTTCACTGACGGGCGGCATGCGCTCCGGCGGGTCCCGACGTCAGCCCCAGATCACCAGAGAAGCCATGGAAGGCGCCATAGGGACGGGGCGCGGGAGCCCGCGGCTCGGGAAAGCAGAAGACCCCTGATCAACAGGGGTCTCAGCTGGTGTCCGAGGGGGGACTTGAACCCCCACGCCCGATAAAGGGCACTAGCACCTCAAGCTAGCGCGTCTGCCATTCCGCCACCCGGACCAGGTGTCTGCCGCCTTGCGCGGGGTGTGCCCCGCGGCGACATGGACAACAATACCAAGGTTTCGGAGTGCGTTTCACCTGCATATCCGTCCGCCGGGTAGCCGTCCGGACACGCAGAGTGTCCGGACGGCGGAGCCTGAACGGCGCGCGATCACGCGTGTGCGTGCCGTGAGGATGAGGGGCATGAGCTTGGTGCGACCCGGTGTGGTCGTCGGTGGTGGTGGCGGTGGTGGCGGTGGTGGTCGGGGCGGGTCAGGCGTTCTGGAGGGTCTCCAGGGCCAGAGCGGCCGTCTCGCCGGGTGTGCGGCCGACGCGTACGCCGGCCGCCTCCAGTGCTTCCTGTTTCGCGTGGGCCGTGCCGCTGGGGCCCGAGACGGTGGCGCCCGAGACGATGGCGCCCGCGTGGCCCATGGTGCGGCCCTCTGGGTGCGGTGAACCCGGCGATGTAGCCGACGACGGGCTTGGTGACGAGGTCGCGGATGCGGGCGGGGGCCATGGCCTCCAGCGCGTCGCGGCGCTCATCCGGCTCCGCGCCCCAACGGGCCTGCCGGAAGCGGGCGTTGTCGTCCAGGGTGATCTTGCCGTCGAGGGCGACGAACTGCCCCTGCGCGGTGCGCGCGAGCGGGTTGACCTCGACCAGCAGCGCGTCCTCGCGGACCAGGACCTGCCACAGCCGGACCAGGACGTCGACGGTCTGCGGTAGAACTCGCTCTCGATGTCGACAGGTCGGGCCGGCATGACCGTGCCGACCGGGTGGCCCTTGATGTCCATGGCCGGCATCTGGCGGGCCGTGAGTTCGGCGGCGGCCGGGGCGGCGGCGAGTCTCACTCCGCCCGCGCTGCCCCGACCCCCGGTCTTCACCTGGGCCTTCACCACGATCCTGCCGCCGAGTCGCCGGGCGATCTCGCGCGCCTCCTGGGGCGAGTCCGTCACCTCGGCGCGCGGCACCACGATGCCGTGGTCCTTGAGGAGTTCTCTTGCCCGGTGCTCGTACAGGTCTGTTCCGGCTCCTGTCTCAAAAGTGCCGGTCGACTGTATGCAATGTACTGTCGACCGCATGTAGCAAGCCCCCGTGCCGGCATCCGTACGAGTGCGGTGGCCCCATGACCGCAACGACCACCAGAGCACTGGACGGCGTCCGCGTCCTGGACATGACACACGTGCAGTCCGGACCCTCCGCCACCCAGCTGCTGGCCTGGCTCGGCGCCGACGTCGTCAAACTGGAGGCACCGACCGGTGACATCACCCGCGGGCAGCTGCGGGACCTGCCCGACGTCGACTCGCTGTACTTCACGATGCTCAACTGCAACAAGCGCAGCATCACCCTCAACACCAAGACCGAGCGCGGCAGGGAGATCCTCACCGAGCTGATCCGGCGCTCGGACGTCATGGTCGAGAACTTCGGGCCCGGCGCGGTGGACCGCATGGGGTTCACCTGGGAGCGCGTCCGGGAGATCAACCCCCGGATCGTCTACGCCTCCATCAAGGGCTTCGGCGACGGCCCGTACACGGACTTCAAGGCGTACGAGGTCGTCGCGCAGGCCATGGGCGGGTCGATGGCGACCACGGGCTTCGACGACGGGCCACCGCTCGCGACGGGCGCCCAGATCGGGGACTCGGGCACGGGTGTGCACGTCGTGGCGGGGATCCTCGCGGCGCTGCTCCAGCGGGAGCGGACCGGGCGCGGGCAGCGGGTCAACGTGGCCATGCAGCACGCGGTGCTCCATCTGTGCCGGGTGAAGCTGCGCGACCAGCAGCGCCTCGCGCACGGGCCGCTCGCCGAGTACCCGAACGAGGACTTCGGCGACGAGGTCCCCCGTTCCGGCAACGCCTCCGGCGGCGGCCAGCCCGGCTGGGCGGTCCGCTGCGCGCCGGGCGGTCCCAACGACTACGTGTACGTCATCGTCCAGCCGGTCGGCTGGAAGCCGATCACCGAGCTGATCGGCCGGCCCGAACTGGCCGACGACCCCGAGTGGGCGACGCCGGGGGCCCGGCTGCCGAAGCTGGGCAAGATGTTCCAGCTGATCGAGGAGTGGTCGGCCACGCTGCCCAAGTGGGAGGTGCTGGAGCGGCTGAACGCGCACAACATCCCGTGCGGGCCGATCCTGTCCACCAAGGAGATCATCGAGGACGACTCGCTGGCCGCCAACGACATGGTGGTGCGCGTCCCGCACCCCGAGCGCGGCGAGTTCGTCACCGTCGGCAGCCCGCTCAAGCTCTCCGACTCCCCCCGCCCGACCTGGACGAGGCGTTCCGCCGGTTCGTCCCGCCGTTCGGTGCGGCCGGCAACCCCGTGGACATCACCGGGGGCGAGCCGCCGTCGACGTACGAGGCGACGATCCGCCTCGGTCTGGAGGACCCGCGCGTCCACGCGCTGGTCCTCGGCTACTGGCACACCGTCGTCACCCCGCCGATGGTCTTCGCGGAGCTGACCGCCCGCGTGGTCGCCGAGTTCCGTGAACGCGGTGTCGAGAAGCCGGTCGTGGCCTCCCTCGCGGGGGACGTCGAGGTCGAGGAGGCATGCCGGTACCTGTACGAGCGAGGAGTCGGCGCCTACCCGTACACGACCGAGCGGCCGGTGGCCGTGCTCGGCGCGAAGTACCGGTGGGCGCGGGCGGCGGGACTGCTGGGAGGCGGCTCATGAGGTGAGTGCGAAGAGGCCGGCCGGCGGTGCGCGTCGGCCGGCCCCGGGACCCGAGCGCGCACGAAAGGCATTGGACAGGGGGCGCTGGCCAGAGCTTTCGACGCAAGGGATGCAGCACAGATGAAAACGACCGACCATTCGGTGTCCGTCCCTCACAGAGAGGTGACGTACCGCCACGGCCGTGTGTACCGGATCGGCGAGTCCGATCCGGACATCTTGGGCCGCTCACGCCAGCAGCGTGCCCACCGCGCCGATCAGCATGGCCGTACGCGCGGGGACATGCCGTTCTTCCTGTTCTGCTCCATGGTCTCCGGGTTCGGCGGGGGCGCGATCTTCCCGCTGTTCGCGGCCATGACGGCGGACTGCTTCGGCGAGAACTTCAACGCCACCAACTACGGGCTGGTGTACAGCGGCAAGCTGATCAGCGGTCTGTTCGGCGGTGGTCTGGGCTCGATGGTGGTGGCCGCCTGGGGCTGCAACGGGGCCTACGCGCTGGCCGGTTGCGTGTCCATGGTGGCGGCGGCGATCGCCCTGCTGCTGCGGCAGCCGGGGCGGGACGGCGGCAAGGCGACGGTGCCTGCGGCGCGCCCGCAGACGGCCTCCTGAGAAGGTCACCGGGCGGCCCGCGGGCCGCCCGGTGTTCCCCTCGACGATCGGCTCACCGATCAGCGACGGGGAACCCCGCACGGCCATGCCCCATGAACGGGCCGACTGCGCTCAGGAGTTGTCCTGCTCGTGGTACGACTGCCGGGTGTGCTCGGTGTGCTCCCGCATCAGCCGGGTGGCGCGCTGCCCGTCGCGGCTGTCGATGGCCTCGATCAGTTCCTCGTGCTCGTCCCAGGAGGTGCCGCCGCGCAGTCGGGCCACCGGCGTGTAGTGCCAGCGGACCCGGCGGTCGACCTGGGCGGCGAGTTCGGCGAGGACCGCGTTGCCGGCCAGTTCCATGATCTTGGCGTGGAAGGCGGCGTTCAGGGCGACGGCCCGGGTGACGTCGTGCGCGGCGACGGCGAGCCTGCCCTGCCCGGCGATCTCGTGCAGGGCGTCGATGCCGGCCTTGTCGGCGTTCAGGGCGGCGAGCCGGGCGGCCTCCGCCTCAAGGAGCGAGCGGACCGACAGCAGCTGGTCGGCCTCCGCCTGGGTGGGCTCGTGGACGAACGCGCCCTGCGCGGGCCGCAGATCCACCCAGCCCTCGGTGTTCAGCCGCTGCAGCGCCTCGCGCACCGGCTGCCGGGAGACACCGAGCTGACCGGCGAGTTCGCTCTCCACGAGATGGCGGCCCGGCTCCAGGGCGCGGGCGGTGATCAGCTCCAGCAGTGCCTCGTAGACCCGTTCGCGCAGGGGGCCGGGCCGTTCGAGCCTGGGGACGGTTCCCTGTGGCAGTCCCGTCGGCAACATCGCGGTCCCCCTCCTGCGGTGCACAGTGGACTGCCCACTATGGATTGTCCTTCGTCTACAGTCTACGGTGCACAAAAACCAGCACAGGCGGGTACCGGACGCGTCACGTCCGGCCCGCGCCCCGGTTCACCCCTCAGGGGCACCGCACGACCTGGCCGGCGTACGACAGATTGCCGCCGAAGCCGAACAGCAGGACCGGGTCGCCGCTGCGCACGCTGCCCTGCTCGACCAACTTGGACAGTGCGAGGGGGATGCTGGCGGCGGAGGTGTTCCCGGACTCGGTGACGTCGCGCGCGACCACGGCGTTCACGGCGCCGATCTTCTGCGCGAGGGGTTCGATGATGCGCAGGTTGGCCTGGTGCAGGACGACCCCGGCGAGGTCGGCGGGCTCGACCCCGGCCTTCTCGCACGCGCTGCGGGCGATCGGCGGCAGCCGGGTGGTGGCCCAGCGGTAGACGCTCTGGCCCTCCTGCGCGAACCGCGGCGGGGTGCCCTCGATCCGTACGGCGTTGCCCATCTCGGGCACCGACCCCCACAGCACCGGCCCGATCCCGGGCTCCTGGCCCGGCGCGCACGCCTCGACCACCGCGGCACCGGCGCCGTCGCCGACGAGGACGCAGGTGGTGCGGTCGCTCCAGTCGGCGACGTCGGACATCTTGTCCGCGCCGATGACCAGCGCCCGGGTGGCGGCACCGGCCCGGACCGTGTGGTCGGCGGTGGCCAGGGCGTGGGTGAACCCGGCGCACACCACGTTCACGTCCATCGCGGCGGGCCCCGGGATGCCGAGCCGGGCCGCGACCCGGGCGGCGGTGTTCGGGGAGCGGTCGATCGCCGTGGAGGTGGCGACGAGGACCAGGTCGATGTCGGCGGGGGTGAGACCGGCGGCGGCAAGGGCCTTGGCGGCGGCGTGCGCGGCCAGTTCGTCGACCGGCTCGTCGGGACCGGCGATGTGCCGGGTGCGGATGCCCACCCGGCTGCGGATCCACTCGTCACTGGTGTCGACCATGCCCGCCAGATCCTCGTTGGTGAGCACCTTGGCCGGCTGGTAATGACCGATGGCCGCGATGCGCGAGCCGTTCATGTCGGGATCCCCTCGATGCCTTGGGTAGCGGGATCATCCAGTGTGATCAGTGACCGGCGGGTACGAGGGCACGTAAGGCCACAGGAAACGGGCATCCCAGTTGTCGGCATCCGGCAGTCCCTCGGAAGCCCGAGCACTACCTGCGGCACTCCCCGCATCACTCCCCGTATCGCTCCCCCGCAGCACTCCCCCGCATCACTCCCTGCCGCGCGGCCCCTTCCGGCGGGCCGATACGCGAACCCTTGCCGAGAGTCATTCCATACTGTAGACAATATTCCATCACCCAGGATCGAGCCGACGGATGTCCGCGGCCCCTCCTCCCCCCACCTCCGCGGTATCCCTCGAACCGAACGGAGTGCCTGAAGGCCAACACCTACGCGGCATGCGGGCCGCTGATCGAGCCGCTGCTGCACGAGCGCACCGCCGTGGTGACCGCCCAGAACGGCATCCCCTGGTGGTACTTCCACCGGCACGGCGGCCCCTACGACGGCCGGCGCGTCGAGAGCGTCGACCCGGGCGGCGCGGTCAGCGCCGTCCTTCCTCCCGAACGGGCCGTCGGCTGCGTCGTCTACGCGGCGACCGAACTGGAGGCACCGGGCGTCGTACGACATCTGGAGGGCACCCGCTTCTCGATCGGCGAGCCCGACCGCAGTGTCTCCGCACGCTGCGTGGACTTCAGCGAGGCGATGAAGGCCGGCGGTCTGAAGTGCCCGGTGGAAGCGGATCTGCGCGGCGACCTCTGGGTCAAGCTGCTCGGCAACATCTCCTTCAACCCGATCAGCGCGCTGGCCCGCGCCATGATGCGGCAGATGTGCCTGCATGGCGGCACCCGGGAGGTCATCGAGACGATGATGCGCGAGACCCTCGCGGTCGCCGGGGCCCTCGGCTGCGAGGTCGGCGTCTCCGTGGAGAAGCGGCTCGCCGGCGCCGAACGCGTCGGCGACCACCGCACCTCCACGCTCCAGGACCTGGAGCGCGGCAAGCCGCTGGAACTCGACGTACTGCTCGCGGCCGTCGTCGAACTCGCTCAGATCACGGGCGTACCGGTGCCCACCCTGCGCACCGTGCACGCCATCACGGACCTGCTCGCCGTGCGGAGCGCCGCAGTGTGAGAAGACGGCACTCCACGGGGCGGTCCGGTGGTGGTCGTGGACGCAGGCCGTGCCCCGGGCCGAGGCCAGACCATGCCCCGGGCCGAGGCCAGACCGTGTGCCGGGCCGAGGCGTCTCAGCCGATCGCGAGGCGTGCCTGGGCTGCGGTCACGACCGTGCCCAGCCGCGGGAAGTCGAGCCGGACCGAGGCCTCGTGCTCGGCGGCGGTCAGCGCGGCCATGGCGTCCTCCACGAAGACGAGGTCGTAGCCGAGGTCCGCGGCGGCGCGGGCGGTGGACTCGACGCCGAGATTGGTGGCGATGCCGCCGAACACCAGCGTGGTGATGCCGCGCCCGCGCAGCCGCTCGTCCAGGTCCGTGCCCTGGAAGGCGCCGATCGTCCGCTTGACCACCTCGATGTCGCCGTCCCGCACGAGCCCGGCCACCAGCCCGCTCCCGGGCGGCTGTTCGGCCACCGAGGGGCGTTCGACCCGGACCAGTACGACGAGCGCGCCGGCGGAGCGGAAGGCCGCCGCCAACTCCTCGGCCGCGGCGAGCACGTCGGTGCCTGTGCGGGGTTCCAGGGGCAGCGCGACGACGCGGTCCATGAGATCGACCAGGACGAGGGCGGTGCGCTGCGGATCAAGCACGGGAGCTGCGGTCATGACGGAACGTTAGCCGCCGTCAGCCGACCGTGCCGGAAATCCGGATCGACAGGCCCGTGAACTGATCGCGTTCGCCGACCACCGGCCACCGGCCACCGGCCACCGGCCACCGGCCACCGGCGAGAGGACCGGACGGCGCCGGGGCGCACGTCCCGTGCCGCGCGCTCCTTGTGGGGCGCGCGGGCCGCAACTACCTTCGTTGAAGCGTATGTTGGACGTGGGATGTCCGGATGTCCAGATGTCCGGCCGACGAAGGGCAGGTCGCTCCATGCCGTCAGGTCTTCGCGCCCGTACCGGGTCCGTTCTCGTCATCGCCCTCGCCGCGGCGGCGCTGCTCCTGCTGTCGCTCGTCAGCCCCCACCCGGCACACGCCCAGCCCGCCGACGCACACGTCCCGTCCACCGCCGACTCCCCCGGACCCGCACACGCCCATCCCGCCCCCGGCTCCCCCGGACCCGCACACGCCCAATCCGCCCCCGCCTCCCCCGAGTTCACGCAGCGGATCCTCTTCAAGGCCTCCCAGGACCCCGGCTACGCCTGCTTCCGCATCCCGGCGATCGTGCGCACGAAGCACGGCACGCTGCTGGCGTTCGCCGAGGGCCGGGTCCTCAACTGCGGGGACGCGGCCGACATCGACGTCGTGGTCAAGCGCTCCACCGACGGCGGCCGCACCTGGGGTCCGCTGCGGGTCGTGGGCGAGGGCGCGGGCGACACCCACGGCAACCCCGCGCCGATCGTGGACCGCGACACCGGCCGGATCTGGCTGGCGGAGACGTACAACACGGGCCGTACGGACAGCGCCAGTTGCCCGGTCCCCTGCGACCGCACCCCGCATCTGCAGTACAGCGACGACGACGGTGCGACCTGGTCGCAGCCGCGCGACCTGAGCCCCGAGATCCTCCCGGCGGACTGGAACTCCTGGTACGCGACCGGCCCCGTGCACGGCCTCCAGCTCACCCGCGGCCGTTACGCCGGCCGGCTGGTCTTCGGGGTCAACACCGAGACCTGGAACGGCAGCCGGGTCACCGCGAACCACGCCGCACTCATCGTGAGCGACGACCACGGCGGCCACTGGCGGATCGGCGCCACCGACACCTGGCCGATCGCCGACGACGGCACCTTCCGGCAGAAGCCCTCCGAACTCGCCCTCACCGAGCGCACGGACGGCGCGATCCTGGTCAGCGGGCGCGAGCAGGACGGCACCGACCTCGGCCACCGCACCCAGACGCTCAGCCGCGACGGCGGCGGCAGCTTCACCGCGCCCTTCCGCGACCTCCCGGACCTGTACGCCCCGCAGGTGCAGGGCTCGACCCTGCGCCTGGGCGACCGCATCCTGCTCGCCTGCCCCGGCGACCCCGACCGGCGCCGCACGATGATGATCCGCTCCTCCTACGACGGCGGCCGTACCTGGGACAGCGTGGACCGGGGCACGGTCGTCACGACCGACTGGTCCGGCTACTCCGACATGGTCCAGGTGGGCGCGGACACCGTGGGCCTGATGTACGAGGGCGGGGCGGTCGACGCCCGCGACGAGATCCGCTTCGCCCGCTTCACCGAGGACTGGCTCGCCCCGCGCCGCGGCCCCGACCCGCACACCCCGGACCTCGCCGCCCACGCCCACCCGGCCGCGGTGCTCGGCGGCGCCCAGGAGACGGACGGGGTGGCCGGCGGCGCGCTGGAGTTCGACGGCACCGACGACGCCGTACGCCTGCCGTACAGCCCGGACCTGCCGCTCGGCACGAAGGACTTCACCGTGTCCCTCTGGTTCAGGTACACGGCTCAGGCCGGGGACCAGCCGTTCTTGTGGATGGGGGGCGTCGGCGGCAGTCAGCCGCAGGTGTGGCTGCGCGGTGAGCCGGCCAACCGTCGTGTGCAGGCCCTCATGACCACGCGGGACGGCGCGAGTGCGCCGAAGACCGTGTCCGTGCGGATCTCCACCGCGTACAACGACGGTCTGTGGCACCACGCCGTCCTCAGGCGCGGCGACGGAAGCCTGTCGCTGTCCGTCGACGGCACACAGTCCTCCGTCGCCGACGTACCGGGGTCGGTCAGCCGCAATTCCCCCTTCGGTGTCCACGTCGGCCAGCGCATGGACAGCCTCGTCCACTACACCGGCGCGCTCGACGACGTCCACGTGTGGGACCGTCTGGTGAGCGACGACGAGTTGAAGGACCCGAAGGATCCGCGGTCAGCGAAGGGCACGGTCCTGTGGCTGCCCCTGGACCAGGTGAGCGGATGACGGCGGCGGGGTCGCCTGCGGGTCGCGGGCCCGGCGCTTGGCGATGACCGCGCACACCATCAGCTGCATCTGGTGGAAGAGCATCAGCGGCAGCACGGCCAGGGATGCGTGGGCGCCGAAGAGCACGCTCGCCATCGGCAGTCCGGCGGCGAGGGACTTCTTCGAACCGGCGAACTGGATGGCGATCCGGTCCTCCCGGCCGAAGCCGAGCGCCCTGGCACCGTGCCAGGTCAGGGCGAGCATCACGGCCAGCAGCACGGCCTCCGCGCCGAGCAGCCCGGCCAGCCGCGCGGGGCTGACCTGGTGCCAGATGCCCTGGGTCATGCCCTCGCTGAACGCGGTGTAGACGACGAGCAGGATCGAGCCGCGGTCGACCAGACCGAGCATCTTCTTGTGGCGGACGACGAAGTCCCCGATCCAGCGGCGCAGCACCTGTCCGGCGAGGAACGGCACCAGCAGCTGGAGCACGATCTTCATCAGGGAGTCAGCGGAGAACCCGCCGCCGCTGTTGCCGAGCAGCCCGGCCGCCAGCAGCGGGGTGATGACGATGCCGACCAAGGAGGAGAAGGAGCCCGCGCAGATCGCGGCGGGCACGTTGCCCCGGGCGATCGAGGTGAACGCGATGGACGACTGGATGGTGGACGGGACCAGCGTCAGGAACAGCAGCCCCTGGTAGAGCGGCTGGTTCAGCAGTACCGGCACCAGGCCGCGGGCGGCCAGCCCCAGCAGGGGGAAGAGGACGAACGTGCAGGCCAGCACGGTGAGGTGAAGCCGCCAGTGGCGCAGTCCGTCCAGCGCCTCACGGGTGGAGAGCCGGGCGCCGTAGAGGAAGAACAGGAAGGCGATGGCGGCCGTGGACGCCCCGGAGGCGACGTCCGCGCCGGTGCCCCGGGCCGGCAGGAGTGCCGCGAGTCCCACGGTGGCCAGCAACAGCAGGATGTAGGGGTCGATCGGCATCCAACTCGGCCAGCGCAGGCGTTTCACGGTGCTCCGATTGCAGGTCGTCGTGCGGTTCGTCGGTGGTGCGTCGTGCGGTTCTTCAGCTGTGCGTCGTGCTGTGTGTTGTGCACTTCGTCGGTGGTGCGTCGCGCTGTTCGTCGGTGGTGCGTCGCGGTTCCCGGCGGGCCCGGAGGGGTCCGTCTCCATCGTCCTCCCCCCGGGGCCGATCGGAAATCCCACATACCACTCTGACTGTCATCGCGTTCCGTGATGAGCAAGCTAGGCTGCCGTCATGTACGACCCCACACACCTGCGCACGTTCCTCGCGGTGGCGCAGACGCTGAGCTTCACGCAGGCGGCCCGGCGCCTGGGGCTGCGCCAGTCGACGGTCAGCCAGCATGTGCGCCGGCTGGAGGACGCGGCCGGACGCCAGCTGTTCTCCCGGGACACGCACTCGGTGGAGCTGACCGAGGACGGCGAGGCCATGCTGGGCTTCGCCCGCCGGCTGCTGGAGGTGCACGAGCAGGCAGCCGCGTTCTTCACCGGCACACGGGTGCGCGGCCGGCTGCGGTTCGGCGCCTCGGAGGACTTCGTGCTGACCCGGCTGCCGGAGATCCTGGAGGGCTTCCGCTACGACCACCCCGAGGTCGACCTGGAGCTGACCGTCGAGCTGTCCGGCACCCTGCACGAGCAACTGGCCGCCGGGAAGCTCGACCTGGTGCTGGCCAAGCGGCGTGCCGAGGATCCGCGCGGGGCGCTGGTGTGGCGTGACGACCTGGTGTGGATCGGCGCGGAGCGGCTGCGCCTGGACCCCGACCGGCCCGTCCCGCTGATCGTGTACCCGCCGCCGGGCATCACCCGGGCGCGCGCACTGGAGGCGCTGGAGGCGCAGGGCCGTGACGGGCGGATCGTGTGCACGAGCGGCAGCCTCAACGGGCTCATCGCCGCCGCGCGTGCGGGGCTCGGTGTGATGGCGCACTCCCGGCGGCTGATCCCGCAGGGCCTGTTCCGGGTTCCGGAGCGGGCGGGGCTGCCGGAGCTCGGCAAGGTCGACTTCGTCGTCGTCCACGGGCGTCGGCGGGCGGGCGCCCAGGACGCCGCGAACGCGTTGGCGGCGGCGATCCTGGCGGGCGGCGAGCGGCTGCGGCGCCGCGGCGACTGAGGGACCGGCACGGCGACCGAGGGGGCCGGAGCGACGGTGCCGGCGCGGCCGTGCGCGCATCGTCGCACGTGGTAACCGGGTCGTACAGATTCGGTGGAGATTACGGTACCGGAACTTACTGACCCGTCAGTATTGTGTCCGTCCCTTCCCCATGTGCGGGCATTTTCCGTTACGGGGGCGGGTAGAACGCGAGATTTGGCCGGTTTCCATACCCCTCCCGTCCGGCAGGCGGGTGGGGTAGCTTTCACGGCGCTGAGCGGAGCATCACGGGCATGACCGAGGAGCGGGGAGCGGGGTTTTGCGCGAGTTCACCAACCCTCCGATGACATCGGCACCGCCGGTGGGCGGCCTGGCCGATGTCGTCTTCGAGCACGCCGGGACGGACCCCCTGCACGTGGCGCTGGGCCGCAAGGACGAGGCCGGGCAGTGGCACGACGTGACGGCCGCCGAGTTCCGTGACGAGGTCCTCGCCCTCGCCAAGGGGCTGCTCGCCCGTGGCATCCGCTTCGGCGACCGCGTCGCCATCATGTCCCGCACCCGCTACGAGTGGACCCTCTTCGACTTCGCGCTGTGGACCATCGGCGCCCAGGTGGTGCCGGTCTACCCGACGTCCTCGGCCGAGCAGTGCTTCTGGATGCTGTACGACGCCGAGTGCACCGCGGCGATCGTGGAGCACGAGGACCACGCGATGACCATCGCCACCGTCATCGGCCGCCTGCCGCGGCTGCGGCAGCTGTGGCAGCTGGACGAGGGCTGCGTGCAGGAGCTGTACGACGACGGCGCGCACCTGGACGACGAGGTGGTGCACCGGCACCGGCAGGCGGTCACCCCCGACTCGATCGCCACGATCATCTACACCTCGGGCACCACCGGCCGCCCCAAGGGCTGCGTGCTCACGCACGGCAACTTCATGTTCGAGGCGGACACCGTCATCCGGCGCTGGGAGCCGGTGTTCCACTCCAAGAAGGGCGACGAGGCCTCCACGTTGCTCTTCCTGCCCCTGGCGCATGTTTTCGGCCGGATGGTCGAGGTCGCCGCGATCCGCGGCAAGGTGTGCTTCGGGCACCAGCCGCAGCTGCACGCGGCCGCCCTGCTGCCCGACCTGGCCGCGTTCCGGCCGACGTTCATCCTGGCCGTGCCGTACATCTTCGAGAAGGTGTTCAACGCGTCCCGGCGCAAGGCGGAGAAGGAGGGGAAGTCGGGGCCGTTCGAGAAGGCGGTCGACATCGCGGTGAAGTACGCGGAGGCCATCGAGGCGAAGGCGTGGGGCATCGGGCCGGGTCCGTCCGCGGGCCTCAGGATGCAGCACCAGCTCTTCGACAAGCTCGTGTACGGCAAGGTCCGTGCGGCGATGGGCGGCAGGATCCGCAACGCCATGTCGGGCGGCTCGGCCATGGACCGCCGCCTCGGACTGTTCTTCGCGGGCGCGGGCGTGCAGATCTACGAGGGCTACGGCCTGACCGAGTCGACGGCCGCGGCCACCGCCAACCCGCCGCACCGCACCCGCTACGGCACCGTCGGCCAGGCCATCCCCGGGATGACCGTGCACATCGCGGACGACGGGGAGATCTGGCTGCACGGCGAGAACGTCTTCCACGGGTATCTCAACAACCCCAAGGCCACCGACGAGACCCTGCACGACGGCTGGCTCGCCACGGGTGACCTGGGCGCTCTGGACGAGGACGGCTATCTGACGATCACCGGCCGCAAGAAGGAGATCCTGGTGACCTCCGGCGGCAAGAGCGTGTCCCCCGGAGTGCTGGAGGAGCGGGTCCGCGACCATCCGCTGATCAACCAGTGCATCGTCGTCGGCAACGACCGCCCCTACATCGCCGCCCTGGTCACCCTGGACATGGAGGCGGTCGAGCACTGGCTGCAGATGCGCGCCAAGCCGAAGCTGACCGCGGCGCAACTGGTGCGCGACCCGGACCTGGAGACGGAGGTGCGGCGAGCGGTGGTGGCCGCCAACACCCTCGTCTCCCAGGCCGAGTCGATCCGTACGTTCCGGATACTGGCGCAGCCGTTCACCGAGGAACACGGCCTGCTGACACCGTCGTTGAAGCTGAAGCGCAAGGCGATCGAGAAGGCGTACGAGCGCGAGGTCGAGGCGCTCTACCAGGCCTAGGGCCGGCCCAGGGCCTGATCCGCCGCACGATCCGCCGCACCGATCGTTCTTCGCCGTTCACTCCGTAAGGAATGCACGACGGCCGTTGATCGTTGACTATGGGAGCACCACCTGTCGACAACCGAAGGATCACGGCCCGTGAGCAGCAAGGTCCCCCCGATCATCCTCAACAACGGCGTCGAGATGCCCCAGCTGGGCTTCGGCGTCTGGCAGGTACCGGACGACGAGGCCGAGCGGGCCGTCGCCACGGCGCTCGAGGCCGGGTACCGCAGCATCGACACAGCGGCGATCTACGGCAACGAGGAGGGCACCGGCAAGGCGATCAGCTCCTCCGGTCTCGCCCGCGAGGACGTCTTCGTCACCACCAAACTCTGGAACGCCGACCAGGGGTACGACTCCACGCTGCGCGCCTTCGACGCGTCACTGGAGAAGCTGGGTCTCGACTACCTGGACCTGTACCTGATCCACTGGCCGCTGCCGTCGCGGGGCAAGTACATCGACTCCTACAAGGCGTTCGAGAAGCTGTACGCCGAGGGCCGCGTCAGGGCGATCGGCGTGTCGAACTTCCTTCCCGAGCACCTGGAGCGGCTGGCCGAGGAGACCTCGATCATCCCGGCGGTCAACCAGATCGAGCTCCACCCGCACCTGCAGCAGCGCGCGGCGCGCGCGTTCCAGGCCGACCAGGGCATCCGCACCGAGGCCTGGTCGCCGCTCGGCTCGGGCAAGGGCCTGCTGGACGTGCCGGCGATCGTCGCCATCGGGCAGAAGCACAACCGCACTCCGGCCCAGGTCGTGCTGCGCTGGCACGTCCAGCTCGGCAACATCGTGATCCCGAAGTCCGTGACGCCCTCCCGGATCAAGGAGAACATCGAGGTGTTCGACTTCAGCCTGGACGACGAGGACCTCGGGGCGATCAGCGCGCTGAACGAGGACCGGCGGCTGGGCCCGGACCCGACCACGTTCGACGTCGGCTGACGCCCCCGGCGACGCGCTGACGCCTCCGGCGACAGACAGCTGCACACCGTTCGGCCCCGCCGCACCGACGGCGGGACCGAACCGCGTTGCAGGGCAGGTCAGTCGAGGCGCACGTCGTCATGGAGGACCTCGAACTCCTCCAGACAGACCACGTTCACATGGGCCTTGGCGGCGCCCTCGTGCCGGGCGGCCGCCTGGCCGGCCCGCGAGGCCACCATGGACTCCCGGTCGATGAACATCGTGCCGGCCTGCCCCACACCGCGCTCCCGGTCGATGAGCAACCCCGCCTTGGCGAGCCCCGGCAGGGTCTCCAGGCGGGGAACGACGGTCGTCCGGAAGGTGTCGACGATCAGGTCCGCGTCCCGCGGATCGAACTCGATGCGCGTGACCCGCAGTCCCCCGCCGATCCGTGACGGCTGGAGCCGGTCGTGGACCGCCGCCTCGAAGTTCTCCACGGTGAGCGTGCCGGCGAACGGTTCCAGCATCTCGGGCCGGTGTTCACGCATCACCTCGTCGCTGTTGCGCCGCGCCGCCTCGGAGTCCCACCAGCTCGCTCCGAGCAGCTTGCCGAGTTCCCGGTCCACGAAGACACCGGCGCCCCGATACCCCGGACGTTCTTCGAGCAGTTCCCGGCCCTGGGTGTTGAGCGCCCTGATGGCCGTGTCGATCTTCGCGGGGTCACCGGTCGTGTAGATGGTGCGCACGAACATCACGTTTCGCCTCCCGGCTCGACACGACCAGTCTTGACCAGGGCGCAGAGCACCGCAAAAGGGGATCGCCGCGCCCGCCCCACCCGAAGGGGCGCCCCCGAGTTGCCGTCCGGAGGTTGACGGGGACATGTAGATGGCGCCACCTTGTACGGCACCCGGTAAGGAAACTTTCCTAACAGAAGGGTCCCCCCACAGTGCGTCTTCGTTCACTGACCCTCGCCGCGGCCTCCGGGGCCGCCCTGCTCGCCGCCGCAGCACTCCCCGCCAACGCCTCCGGACACCCCGGGACCGACACCCCGGCCTCGGCCCAGGAGGGCACGGTCAGCGCCTCCGCCCTGCTCGCCAAGGTGACGTCCTGTTCGCAGATCTCCCACGGCACGTACAAGACCGACGACGAGACCTCCGCCACCGTCCCGGTGTGCGGCAAGAACGGCGCGGTCTTCTGGAAGGCCGACATGGACATCGACTGCGACGGCCGGCGCACCACCGACTGCAACGAGAACCGCGACCCCTGGTTCCAGGCCGACACCGCGTTCCACCAGTCCGACGGCAAGCCGCTGAAGGCCGAGTCCCTGCCGTACGTCGTGGTCCCGAGTTCGAGCGGCATCTGGAACTACTCGGGCGCCGGCGTCAAGGGCGGCGGTGTCGTCGCCGTCGTCCACGGCAACAAGGTCGAGTACGCCGTCGTCGGCGACACCGGCCCCACGAAGATCATCGGCGAGGCCTCGTACGCCACCGCCAAGGCCCTCGGCATCGACCCCGACCCGGCGACGGGCGGGGCCGACTCCGGCGTGACCTACATCCTGTTCACGAACTCCAAGGTCTCCCCCATCGAGAGCCACAGCGCGGCCGTCTCCCTCGGGGACAAGCTGGCCAAGCAGTTCCTGGCCAACAACTGACCCTGTCCATACGTCAGTTGGGCTGTCCCAGCGGTCGTACGACCACGGTGTTGACGTCGACCCCGGCCGGCTGCCGGATCGCCCAGACCACCGAGTCGGCGATCTGGTCCGCGGTCAGGAGGTGCCCCGGGGGCAGGCTGCCGTAGCCGTCCCAGAACGGGGTCTCCACCCGGCCGGGGGCGACCAGCGTCACGCCGATCCCGAACTCCGTGACCTGGCGCCGGGTGTTCTCGGCGAGCCCGGTCACCGCCCATTTGGTGGCGCCGTAGATGTTGCCCGGCGTGTTCACGAACCCGGCGACGCTGCCGAGCAGGACGATCCGGCCCCTGCTCTCCTTCAGCGCGTCGACGGAGGCACGGACGAGGAGGGCCGGGCCGAGGACGTTGGTGAGGACCATCTCGGTCCAGCCCGCCGGGTCCCCCTCGGCGACCGAGTCGTGGGTGGCGAAGCCCGCGTTGGCGATCACGGTGTCCAGGCGGCCGTAGGCCTTGAGCGTACGGTCGACGGCGTCCTGGACGTCGTCGTAGTCCGCCGCGCTGCCGACGACCGTCTGCAGTGCGGCCGGATTCCCCAGGCTGTCCGCGAAGTCCCGCAGGCGCTGTGCGCCGCGGCCGGTGACGGTGACCCGGTGTCCCGCGTCCAGCAGTTGCCGGGCGACGGCGGCACCGATGCCGCTGCCGCCGCCGGTGATGAGCGCGACCGGAGCGTCGTTCATGGTGTTCCCCCTGTGTGTCGACGAACGACGCGGAGTCAATCAGTTGGAGCGGACTCCAAGTCAACTGCCTTCGCCTGTCAGGCCGTTCGGACCGCGGTGCGCACGGTGTACGCGCCGAGGACGAACACGTCCGGCCGCTGGTGCGCGCTCGCCGGGTCCGACGGGTCGAGCAGCCGGTCCAGGGTGGCGCGGTCCTCGGCGTCCAGGGCCTCGCCGACGCCTTCGCGCAGGCGGGCCAGGGAGGTGAGGACGTAGGCGCGGGCGCGGTCGGAGGCCGGGGCGGGCAGGTCGAGGAGGAAGGTGCGGGTGCGGGTGTGCTTGAGGCCCGCGGAGGCCATCAGGGCCGGCCAGTCCTCGGTCACGGCGACGGATCCGGGCAGGTCGGCCCGCATCCGGGCGAACCACTCCTCCTCCACCGCGTCCAGCCGGGCCTGCAGGCCGGGCCGTCCGATGCCGATGTCGCGGGGCAGGAAGCGGGTGGGTAGGCCGCCTTCGAGGAGGGCGAGGGTGCCGCCGGGGGCCAGCCGCTCGGCGAACGCGGCGAGGCCGGCCTGCTGGTCGCCGAGGTGGTGCAGGGTGCGGCTGGCCCACAGCAGATCGGCCGGGTACTCCAACTCACCCAGCACACCGGGCAGTTCACCGGCGAGGGTGTCGAAGCGATCGGCCACGCCCTGGCGGGCGGCGCGGGCGCGGGCACGTTCCAGGAGCGGCTCGGTGCCGTCGACGGCCACGACCCGCGCTCCCGGGAAGGCCTCGGCGAACAGGCACGCGACGACCCCGGGGCCGCTGCCCGCGTCCACGATCAGTCCGGGCTCGGTCACCTCCCGCGCCAGCCAGGCCGCCGCCCGCTCGTACACGGGCGTGAACAGTTCGGCCTGCGCCTCCAGCGTGGGGCCCATCTCGGCCCAGTGGATGTCGGTGTTCCCGTGGCCATGCCCGTGCCCGTGCCCATGGCCGTGCTGGTGTCCGTGCCCGTCCGCGGGCGCGTGGTCGCCGTGCGGGTCGCGGTGGTCCTCGTGGTCGTGCGCCATGCTCCTCAGCCTCTCGTCCGGAGGGTGCCAGCGTGCGACGGCGCACCGGGACCGGGCCAGTCCTGTTGCCGGTCCGGCAAAAGCGGGTGCGGGGGCGCCGCGGAAAACCATGTGCCGGACAGGGGGCCGGTCCCCGACGATGGCGCGATGGACGACGAGTTGACGAGCCGCTTCCTGACCGACGGATTCGTGAAGATCGAGGGCGCGGTCGCGCCGAGCGTCGCCGAGCACGGTGCGCGGCTGCTGTGGCGGGAGACGGGCTACGACCCGGACGACCCCGGCACCTGGAAGGACCCGGTGGTGTGGGTGCCCGGCATGGCGCAGGGACCGTTCGCGGCAGCACCCAACTCCCCTGCTCCGCATGAGGCGTTCGACGCGCTCGTCGGCAAGGACCGGTGGGCGCCGCGCTATTCGCTGGGCACGTTCCCGCTGCGCTTCCCGCACGCCGAGGAGCCGGACGACGCGGGCTGGCACATCGAAGGCAGCTATCTGCCGGAGGGGGCGCGGCACTACCACACCAATCTGCGCTCGCGGGACCGTGCCCTGCTGATGCTGTTCCTGTTCAGCGAGGTCACCGAGGCGGACGCCCCGACCCGGATCCGCGTCGGCTCGCACCTGGACGTGCCGCCGGTCCTGGAGCCGTACGGCGAGGCGGGCGCCTCCTTCCTGGAACTCGGCCCGCTGGTGGCACAGGCCTCGGCGCACCGGCCGCTCGCGTACGCGACGGGGCGGCCCGGTGACGTCTACCTCTGTCATCCGTTCCTGGTGCACGCGGCCCAGCCGCATCACGGCACCCGGCCCCGGTTCATGGCACAGCCCCCGCTGTCCCCGGCGGCGCCCTACGAGCTGGAGCGGGCGGACGGCGACTATTCGGCGGTGGAGGTGGCGATCCGGCGAGGCCTGGCCCTCGACGGGAACTGACCCCCACGGGGACGCGCCGCTCTTCCACGGGGACGCGCCGCTCTTCCACGAGGACGTGCCGTTCTTCGTCGGCGCCCCCTGCCTCCCGGGCCTTACGGCTCGCCGTGGGCCGGTTTCCTGAAGGCGCGCAGGGTGAAGACGGGGTCAGGGCGGGGGCGGTCCTGGTCGGGGAGGCGGGCCAGGCGCTCGGCGAACTCCTCGGTGCGGGGCTCGCCGGGCGGCAGCACGGAGAACCAGCCGCGCCGGAGGTCGGCGATGGTGTCGCGGGGGCTGCGGCCCTGCCCGACGCCCGGGAAGGAGGCCTGTCCGGCGGGGGTCAGTCCCGCCGCGACGGCGTGGCCGGTGACGGTGGCGGCGCCGTCGTGGACGGTGCGGCGGGGCCGGGTGGCGAGGACGGCGTCGATGTCGCTGCCGACGTCGTGCGCCTCGGCCTTGTCGACCGTGGTGACGTACACGCCGCCGGGCCGCAGCAGGCGCGCGCACTCACCGATCACGGCCCGTACGTCGGCGGGGTCGGACAGCAGGTGCAGCAGCCAGACGCTGGTGACGGCGTCGAAGGTGGCGGCGGCGAAGGGCAGCCGGCGGCTGTCGGCGCGCAGGATCGCGCCGGGCAGGCGGGCCGCGGCCATCCGGGTCATGGCGGAGGCGAGGTCCGCGCCGGTCACCCTCAGCGCGGGACGGCCCGCGGCCATGCGCCGGGTGACGATCCCCGTGCCGCACGCGGCGTCCAGGAGACGGCCGGGCCGGTCGGGCAGCAGCCCCAGGACGGCATCGGCCGCCGCCTCGGCCCGCGGCTCGCCGCCGCGCGAGGCGTCGTAGACGCCGGCTTCCTTGTCGTAGTCGAGCACACGCGTCAGTGTGCCCCGTGGCCTGGAGCGATGTCCTCCACCCTGTGGGCGAGTGCGAAGTCCTTCCCGGTGACGACGCCGCCCGCGCTGTGCGTGTTCACGCTCAAGTGGACCGTGTGGTAGCCGAGTGTGAGGTCGCTGTGGTGGTCCAGTTCGTCCTGGACGGCGGCGATGTGCAGGACCAGCGTGGCCGCCGCGAAGTGCGAGCCGAGCCGGTAGGTGCGGGTGAGGCGGTCCTCCTGAACCGACCAGCCGGGCAGTTCGGCGAGCCGGTCCTCGATCTCCTTCGGCGACAGCGGTTCGACGGCCATGCCTGTCTCCCTTCATAGAGCCCGGGTCCGTGCGGCGCGTGGCGCGTCCGTCCGTGCGGCGCGTGGCGCGTCCGTCCGTGCGGCGCGGGGCGCGTCCGTCCGTGCGGCGCGGGGCGCGTCCGTCCGTGCGGCGGGGACCGGGATCGTCATCAGCGGGTACGTGATCAGACTGCCACGGTCCGCGCGGTACGCACGTCGCCGCGAGATCGCCGCGAGGTCGTCGGCGAGGGCGCGGTGGGCCATGGTGCCGTGCGGTCGGCTGTTCCTCGACTACGGTCGTACGCATGAGCATCGTCGCGTCCGGCACCGCCGCCTCAGCCGCCACCCCCGCCGACAGGACCGCCGGGACCAAGACCGACGGGACCGACAGGAGCGACAAGGGTGTCGGTCCGCTACTGCGCTCCTGGCGGGAGCGGCGCCGGGTCTCGCAGCTGGAGCTGGCGCTGCGCGCCGACTCCTCCGCGCGGCACATCAGTTTCATCGAGACCGGCCGGTCCCGGCCCAGCGAGGAGATGGTGCTGCGGCTGGCCGGGCACCTGGACGTGCCCGTGCGCGAGCGCAACGCCCTTCTGCTCGCGGCCGGTTACGCCCCGCACTATCCCGAGACCCCGCTGGACGACCCCTCGCTGGACGCGCTGCGCGACGGCATGGAGCGCCTGATCCAGGGCTACGAGCCGTACCCGGCCCTGGTGGTCGACGCCACCTACACGGTCATCGCCGCGAACCGGGGCATCGCGATGCTGCTGGAGGGCGTACCGGAGGAACTGACGACCCCGGCGCCGAACGCGATGCGGCTCACGCTGCACCCGGAGGGTCTGGCCCCGCGCATCCGCAACCTGCCCGAGTGGCGCGGGCATCTGCTGGCCCAGATGGAACGGGAGATCGCGCTGCACCGCTCCGACGACCTGCGTGCCCTGTACGAGGAGGTGTCCGCCTACCTGGTGCCCGAGGCCGCGGAGGCGGGTGAACCGGCCGAGCCGGTGCCGTACTTCGCGCTGCCGCTGCGCATCGAGCACGACGGCCGGATCCTGTCGTTCGTGTCGTCCATCTCCACCTTCAACACACCGATGGACGTGACGGTCGCCGGACTCGCCATCGAGACGTTCCTGCCGGCGGACCCGGCGACCGTCAAGTACCTCCAGACACAGGCAGGTTGACATCTGGCGCGGACCGCTTCCCGTCGACCAAGTGTGCGACGGGGCGGGCACATGGCAGACTGCCCGCGTACGACGGCGCTCAGAGGAGGACGTGGCGTGAGTGAGCGGCGGGCCGCGCCGACCGTGGGCCAGGTGGTGCTCGGCAGGCGGCTGCAGGAACTGCGGGAGGCGGCGGGTCTCGGCCGCGACGAGGCCGCCGGTATCCTCCGGGTCGCGTCGGCGACCGTGCGGCGGATGGAGACCGCCGAGGTCGCGCTGAAGATCCCCTACGTGCAGGTGCTGCTGACCGCGTACGGGCTGAGCGAGGAGGACGCCGGGGCGTTCGTGCGGCTGGCCGAGGAGGCGAACCAGCCGGGCTGGTGGCAGCGGTACCACGACGTGCTGCCGGACTGGTTCAGCCTGTACGTGAGCCTGGAGGGCGCCGCCCGCCTCGTCCGCTCCTACGAGCCGCACTTCGTGCCCGGCCTGCTGCAGACGGAAGGCTACGCGCGCGCCGTGCTGGAGGCCGGGACCATAGGGCAGACCGGCCCGGAGTCGGTCGACCGGCACGTGTCGCTGCGCATGGAGCGGCAGCGGCTGCTGGATCGGGACGACGCGCCGCACCTGTGGGTGGTCATGGACGAGACGGTGCTGGCGCGGCCCGTGAGCACGCGCGGTGACGTGATGCGCGAACAGGTGGACCGGCTGCTGGAGTTCGCCGAGCGGGACCGGGTGACCTTGCAGGTCGCCGAGTTCGCGGACGGACCGCACCCGGGGGCGTACGCGCCGTTCACCCTGTTCCGTTTCTCCGAACCGGAGTTGCCGGACATGGTGTTCACCGAGTACCTGACCGGTGCCCTGTATCTGGACTCCCGTGAGGAGGTCGCCGCGCATCTGGAGGTGCTGGACCACATGACGGCCCTGGCGTCCTCGGCGCGGCGCACCCAGAAGATCCTGCGCGAGTACCGCGAGAACCTCTGACACCGGGCACCGTGCCCCCGGCACCTGCGGCACCCCACATCTGTGACACCCGAGGAGCACACAGCGCATGACCGGTTCCGAGACCGCGCCCAGGACCATCGACACCAGCAGGCCGCACCCGGCGCGCGTGTACGACTGGTTGCTGGGCGGCAAGGACAACTACCCGGTGGACGAGGAGCTGGCCCGCCGGATCCTCGCGGTAGACGGCACGGCCGCGCGCGGCGCCAGGGCCAACCGGCGGTTCATGCACCGCGCGGTGCGCGCGCTCGCCGAGCAGGGCGTGCGCCAGTTCCTGGACATCGGCACGGGCATACCGACCGAGCCGAACCTGCACCAGGTCGCCCAGGGCGTGGCGCCCGAGTCCCGGGTGGTGTACGCGGACAACGACCCGATCGTGCTGCGCCACGCCCAGGCGCTGCTCACCGGCACCCCCGAGGGCGGCACCGAATACGTGCACGCCGACGTCCGCGACCCGGACACGATCCTGCGGCTGGCCGCCGAGACCCTGGACCTCGACCAGCCGGTCGCGCTGTCGCTGGTGGCCCTCACGCACTACCTGGACGACAGCGCGTACGACCTGCTCGCCCAGTACGCCGACGCGCTCGCCCCGGGCAGCTTCCTGGTGCTCTCCCAGGTCAGCCCGGAGCTGGCCCCGGAGGCGGTCGGGCGCGTCGCGGACTTCTTCAGCAAGAGCGGCACCCCGCTCTTCCCTCGTACGTCCGCGGAGTTCTCGCGGTTCTTCGCCGGGATGGACCTGCTCGAACCGGGGGTGCGCCCCGTCCTCGACTGGCGTCCCGACGCCGAGGACGACGCGGCGGCGAAGGAGGGCGCGGTACCGATGATCGCGGGCGTGGCCCGCAAGGCGTGAGGCGCTAGGCGTGAGGCGCTAGGCGTGAGGCGCTAGGCGGCGCCGGCGCCGCCCCGGGCGTCCGGCTCGTCGTCGACGATCTCCGCGTCGACCACCTGGTCGTCGTCCGGCGGAGCCGACGGTTGCCCGGTGTCCGCCTGTCCCGCGCTCTGCTGTCCCGCGCTCTGCTGTCCGGTCTGTGCGTACATGGCCTGGCCCACCTTCTGGCTGACGGAGGCGAGTTTCTCGGCGCCGGTGCGCAACTCGGCCGTGCCGGCGTCCCGTTCGAGCAGCCCCTTCAGTTCGGTGACGGCCGCCTCGACCTCGCCGCGGATGCCGGCCGGCACCCGGTCCTGGTTGTCGCGCAGGAAGTTCTCGGTCTGGTAGACGAGTTGCTCGGCCTGGTTGCGGGTCTCGGCGCGCTCGCGGTGCTTGCGGTCCTCCTCGGCGTACTGCTCGGCCTCGCGCATCATGCGGTCGATGTCGTCCTTGGGGAGGGCGGAGCCGCCCGTGACGGTCATCTTCTGTTCCCGGCCGGTGGCGAGGTCCTTCGCGAAGACGTGCATGATCCCGTTCGCGTCGATGTCGAAGGCGACCTCGATCTGCGGGACTCCGCGCGGGGCGGGCGGCAGGCCGGTGAGGTCGAAGACGCCCAGCTTCTTGTTGTAGGCGGCGATGTCGCGTTCGCCCTGGTAGACCTGGATGCCGACCGAGGGCTGGTTGTCGGTGGCGGTGGTGAAGATCTCCGAACGACGGGTCGGGATCGTGGTGTTGCGCTCGATCAGCTTCGTCATGATGCCGCCCTTGGTCTCGATGCCGAGGGACAGCGGGGTCACGTCGAGGAGCAGGACGTCCTTGACGTCGCCGCGCAGCACGCCCGCCTGGAGGGCGGCGCCGACGGCGACGACCTCGTCGGGGTTGACGCCCTTGTGCGGGTCCTTGCCGGTGAGTTCCCTGACCAGGTCGGTGACCGCGGGCATCCGGGTCGAGCCGCCGACCAGGATGACGTGGTCGATCGCGGACAGGTTCACCCCGGCGTCGCGCACGGCCTGGTCGAAGGGGGCGCGGCAGCGGGCGAGCAGGTCGGCGGTCAGCTCCTGGAACTGCGCCCGGGTCAGCTTCTCCTCCAGGTGCAGCGGGCCCGCGGCGGAGGCCGTGATGTAGGGCAGGTTGATGGAGGTCTCCGAGGACGAGGACAGCTCGATCTTGGCCTTCTCGGCGGCCTCGCGCAGCCGCTGCACCGCCATCTTGTCGCCCGCGAGGTCGATGCCGTTGTGCGCCTTGAACCGTTTGACCAGGTGCTCGACGACCCGCTGGTCCCAGTCGTCGCCGCCGAGGCGGGTGTCGCCGTTGGTGGCCTTCACCTCGATGACGCCGTCGCCGATCTCCAGCAGGGACACGTCGAAGGTGCCGCCGCCCAGGTCGAAGACGAGGACGGTCTGCTCCTCGCCGCGGTCCAGGCCGTAGGCGAGGGCGGCGGCCGTCGGCTCGTTGATGATCCGCAGCACCTTCAGGCCGGCGATCTCCCCGGCCTCCTTGGTGGCCTGCCGCTGGGCGTCGTCGAAGTACGCCGGGACGGTGATCACGGCGTCCTTGACGTCCTCGCCGAGGTAGGCCTCCGCGTCCCGCTTCAGCTTCTGCAGCACCCGCGCCGACAGTTCCTGTGCGCGCAGCCGTGAGCCGTCGACCGAGCCCTGCTCGGGGAAGCGCCAGTCCGCGTCGCCCATGTGCCGTTTCACCGAGCGCGCGGTGCGCTCGACGTTGGTCACGGCCTGCCGCTTGGCGACCTCGCCGACCAGTACCTCTCCGTTCTTCGCGAACGCCACCACGGAGGGGGTCGTCCGCGCGCCCTCCGCGTTGGTGACGACGGTGGGCTCGCCGCCCTCCAGAAGGGCCACCACCGAGTTCGTCGTCCCGAGATCGATCCCGACCGCACGTGCCATCGTCCGTCCCCTTCCGCCCGGACCCGTCCGCGGGACGGGTCCACCAGGAGGCCTGCCGCACTCCCAGCACAGGACGCGCGCCCGCCCTTGTCAATGCGCGGGTACCCCGGGAACGGCGATGCCGCGCCCCGGGCGGGGACGCGGCATGCGTGGGGCGGCGGCCCCGGGCCAGGCCCGGGGGTCGGGCCCGGGGGCCCGGCCCGGCGGTCAGGCCCGGCCGGGCGGTCAGGCCGGCTCGGCCGTCAGGCCAGCTCGGCGGTCAGTGTGATGGTCGTACCGGTGAGGGCCTGGCTGACCGGGCAGTTCTTCTTGGCGTCCTCGGCCGCCGCCTGGAAGCCCTCCGCGTCCAGGCCCGGCACGTCGCCGCGGACGGTGAGGTGGATGCCCGTGATGCCCTCGCCCGGCTGGAAGACGACGTCGGCCTTCGTCTCCAGGCGGGTGGCCGGGGTGCCGGCGCCGGCCAGGGCGTGCGAGAGGGCCATGGAGAAGCAGCTGGAGTGGGCGCCGGCGATCAGCTCCTCGGGGCTGGTCCTGCCGTTCGCCTTCTCGGAGCGCGACGCCCACGACACCGGCTGCGAGCCGATACCGGAGGAGTCGAAGCTGACGACGCCGCTGCCCTTGAGCAGGTCGCCTTCCCAGACCGTGTGTGCGGTGCGCGTGGTGGCCACGGTGGTTCCTTTCGCGTGGATGCCGTTTCCGGGTCCTGTGCGCCCATCCGATCACATCCGGGCCTCCCGCACCCGGAACACCGGCACCTGGGGTCCGTCGGCCTCGCGCAGCCAGCGGCGCAGGACGTGGTGCACGTGCTCGGCGCCGGACAGTTCCTCCCCCGGCCCGACCGGTGCGGACAGCGTGCACGGGGACAGCAGGAACGGGTGGGACTGGGCGCCGCCGAGACCGCCGTGGGAGCCGATCTGCTCCTCGAAGGCGAGGACTTCGCCGTCGGCGGGGTCGTGGGCGGAGTTGACCATGATGTCGGCGGTGTGCGGGAAGGAGTGGGTGCGGCGGACGGCGTCGGCGGCTCCGGGGCCGAACCGGGCCAGCGGGCCCGGCGTCTCGTCCAGCTCGGCCAGCGGGATCTCGGTGCCGTACGGGCCGAGCACCACGCCGTCGTGTTCCTCGCTGCGCACCAGCAGGAAGCCGATGCCGGGGTGGTTGGCGAGGGTGGTGAGCAGGGCGGGGTGGCGGGCGTCGATCTCCTCCTTGCTCATCCGGTGCTGAACGTCCTGGAAGGAGACGAGGCCGAGGTTGCCGGAGGCGAGCACGAGGGGTTGCGAGCCGGGCGCGGGCCGGTGCCGTCCGCCCTTCTCCTCGACGGGCCGGCCGAGCGCGGCGCGGACGGCGGCGCGGGCCTCCGCACCGCTGTGGGTGCCCTCGGCCCGGCGCGGCACCGGCAGTCCGCAGCCGGCGCGGACGAGGTCGGCGAGGGTGAGGCCGTAGCGGGCGTGGAAGGTCTCGCCGGGGCTCTGGCCGTGGTCGGAGAGGATCACCAGGTGGTAGGGGCGCGGGGCGTGCTCGGCGGCCTTCTCCACGAGGGCGAGGGAACGGTCGAGGCGCTGGAGGACCAGCTCGGCGTCCCTGCTGTGCGGCCCGGAGTGGTGGGCGACCTCGTCGTAGGCGACCAGGTCGGCGTAGATGGCGGTGCGGCCGGCGAGCAGGTCGCCCATGACCGCCGCGACGACGACGTCCCGTTCGACGACGGTGGCGAAGGCGCGCACGAAGGGGTAGAGACCGCCGCGGCTCACCCGGGGGCGCTGCTTGCGCATGCGGGCGCGGGTGGACTGGCCGATCTCGCGGGCGACCTCGGCGACGAACGACAGGGCGGTGCGGACCGCGTTGGCGGGGTCGCAGAAGTAGGCGAAGTAGCCGGCGCGGGAACGGTTCTCGCGGCCACGCCGGCGCGCGGCGATGGACAGCACGAGCGCCTGTTCGTCGGCGCCGCCGCTGAACAGGTTGCCGCGGCTGGCGCCGTCGACGGTGAGCAGTCCTCCGTCACCGGTGTGCGCGACGGCGCGGCGCTGCAGTTCGGCCGCGCTGGTCGGGCGGTTGGACACCATCACCTCGCCGCGTTCCTTCTCGTACCAGCGGAACGCCGGGACGTCGAAGGTGCTGCCGTGCAGGATGCCGAGCTGGCTGGCGCCGGTCTGGCTCGACCAGTCGGTGCGCCAGGGGGTGAGCCGGTGGGTGGGCTCCGCCCCGTCCGGGGTCGTGGGCTCCGTCCCGTCCGAGGTCGCCAGCCAGCGGGCGACGGTCGGCATGAGGCCCTTGCGGACGGCGGCGGTGAGCACGTCGTGGCCGACGCCGTCCAACTGGACACAGACCATGCCGGGCGTCGCCGGGCAGGCCGGCACCGATCGGCGACGGCGGTCGGCGAGGCGCAGCAGGCGCCGGCGGTAGGCGTCGTCGTCGCGTACGGCGAGCGCGGCGCCGGTGGCGGAGGCGACCGCGGACATCACGGCGGCGACGATGACGGCGGTCTCGGGGGCCGCTTCGGCCCCGCCTGAGGGGTTGATGCGCAGGGCGAGCAGCAGCAGGGAGCCGTTGAGGAAGAAGACCAGCAGGCCGAGCACGAGGGCCGGGACGAGCAGCAGCAACCGGACCAGCAGCGGCCAGACGACGGCCGACAGGACACCGAAGGCACCGGCGCCGAGCGCGGCCGTGATGGCTATGCGGGTGGCGCTGTCACCGTCGGCGGACTGGAGCTGGAAGTCGGGCAGGAGACCCGCGAGGACGAGCATGGTGAGGGTGGAGACAGCCCACACCGTGGCGCTCCGCCCGATCTGACCGGCAACCCGCCGCCACCGCACGCCTCGTACCCCTCGCGTCCCGGCCCTCCCGCACGCGTCGGGCGGGGCCCCCACTCTCGCTTCGCCCGCCGCCGAGCCTCGCCCCACCTTGTCACACGGGGCGCGGCGGCGCTGAGGAGCGGCAGCCGTCATCAGCAGCCGTCAACGGCCGTCATAACCGGCAACCGTCAACGGCCGTCGTAACCGGCCGTCGGCATCGACAGCCGGCGGTGCACACGGGCCTTCATCTGGGCGTCGTACGACGGCTCGGTGTGCCCGACCGTCTCCACCCGCACCCCGCGCCGCTCGCACTCGGCGGTGAACTCCTCCACCGAGGACAGCGCACGCTCCAGCACCCGCCGGCTGGGGGCGACGAACACGTCGACGCCGGGCCGGACTCCGTCCCACAGGGCGCAATGGTCGTAACGGAGGCCGCCGACGAGAAGTTCCCGCGCGACGACGTAGCCGTGCTCGGCGGCCCATCGCGCGCACATGGCGTGCTGGCTGCGGGAGTCCACCAGGAAGGGGTCGGCGTCGAGTTCCTCGAGCGGTGTCAGGCTCGCGATGGCGGTGACCCGCACCTGCGCGCGCCCGCCGGAGGCACCCCGTGGCTGTCTCATGGCGTCCCCCTCACCTCCGGGTTTCCCCGCCGACCCTACTCCTGCCCGTAGGCTTCGGGGGAGTCGCGCGGAGGAGGCGAAGAAGGTGCCGGTGGAGATCACCTGGTGGGGTCACGCGACGTGCGCGGTCGTGGACTCGGACGTACGGGTGCTCACCGACCCGCTGTTCGCCCGCAGGCTGGCTCATCTGCGGCGCCGCCGGGGCGCCGTGCCGCCCGCCTCGGCCCGTCGCGCGGACGTGGCGCTCGTGTCCCATCTGCACGCCGACCATCTCCACCTCCCCTCGCTGGCCGCCCTCGCCCCGGGCACGCGCCTGCTCGTGCCCCGGGGCGCACCCCGTGCGATACCCGGGCTGCGCCGGCTGCGGGACCTTCGGGACCTGCGGATCACCGAGGTGGCGCCCGGCGACGACGTGACGATCGGGGACGTACGGATCCGTGTGGTCCCGGCGCTGCACGACGGGCGCCGGCTTCCGGTCGGGCCGCACCGCTCCCCCGCGCTCGGGTACGTCGTCGAGGGCGAGGCACGGACCTACTTCGCCGGGGACACGGGCCTGTTCGACGGCATGGCCGAGGAGGTCGGGCCGGTGGACGTGGCGCTGCTGCCGGTGGGCGGCTGGGGGCCGTATCTCGGGGAGGGGCATCTGGACGCGGGGCGGGCGGCGCGGGCGCTGGCCCGGCTGGCGCCGCGCTGCGCGGTGCCGGTGCACTACGGGACGTACTGGCCGATCGGCCTCGACGCGGTACGGCCGCACGAGTTCCACGCGCCGGGGGACGAGTTCGTGCGTCTGGCGGCCGAGGCGGCGCCGGGGGTGGCGGTGCACAAGCTGGGGCACGGGGAGAGCGTGCGGCTGGAGGTCGCGCGGTGAACTGGCTGCCTGCCGCGGTGACGCTCGCCGCCGCGTCGACGCGGAGCGTGCCACCGGAGTCGACGCAACAGGCGGTCGGCTACCCGTCGTTGTTCCTGCTGGTGCTGATCGGGGCGCTGGTGCCGGTGGTGCCGACCGGGGCGCTGGTGAGTTCGGCGGCGGTGGTGGCGTTCCATCAGACGGCGCCGTTCTCGCTGGCGCTGGTGTTCGTGACGGCCTCGGTCGCGGCCTTTCTCGGCGACGCGACCCTGTACTGGCTGGGTCGGCGCGGCATGCGGTCGCGCAACGGCTCACGCTGGCTGAAGGCGATCCGGGCACGGGCGTCGCAGGAGCGGCTGGCGCAGTCCCAGGAGAAGCTCGCCGAGCACGGTGTCACCGTCCTGGTCCTGTCCCGGCTCGTGCCCGCGGGCCGTCTGCCGGTGATGCTGGCCTGCCTGATCGCCGACTGGCCGCTGCGCAGGTTCAGCCGCGGGAACCTGCCGGCCTGCCTGGCCTGGGCGTTGACCTATCAGGTCATCGGCATCCTGGGCGGGTCGCTGTTCGCGGAGCCGTGGGAGGGTGTGGTGGCGGCGGTTGCCCTGACCGTGGCGATCGGCGCGGTGCCGGGAGTGGTGCGGCGGGTTTCGCGGTAGGGCCAGTGGGACGGGTTTCGCGGTAGGGCCGGCGGGGCGGGTTTCGCGGTGGGGCCGGTGGGGGATGTGCCGGTTCGGGGCGCGGGCGCGGCCCTGTGCCGCGGGAGGCGCGCCCTGGGTGGCACCGCAACCAGCGCGGCATCCCGTGTGTCTCCCCTCGTGACGGGGAGAGGAGGCGCAGTGGACGAGCGCGAGTCCTTGCCGGGCGGCGACCCGGAAGAGCACGGCTCTCCCTTAGGCTGGAGGGCTCTGGCGGTCGCCCTGTCCATCGTGGTGTGGCTGGCGTTCGGGCCGCTTGGGCCGTACTGGCTCTACTTTCCCGGCTGGGCGCTGGCGCTGGCCGCGGTGGACGGCGTCTCCCGGCTGGCCCGCCGCCGGGGCCGGGCCGATCGCCCGGCCGGCCGGTTCCCTTCCCCGGGCCGCCTCGTGGCCGCGCTGCTGAGGCTCGGTCCGCGATCGCGGCTGCTGGATCCGCGCTGGTCCCGACTCCGGCTGGCCGCCGGTGGGTTCCTGGTGTTCGCCACCTTCGCGGGAGTCATGGGATGGAACGCCGCCCAGCAGTACGAGACGCTGGCGAAGCTCCGGGACCAGGGGCGCAGGACCGACGCGACCGTGGTCGGGATCACCGGCCGCTCGGACGACGACCAGGCGACCGAGGTGTCCGTGCGCTTCGACGCCCCGTCCGGCCCCGTACGCACGGATGTCGATGTCTCGCAGAGTTCGGCACTCGGTGCGGAGCCGGGGGCGCGGATACCCGTCGTCTACGACCCGGCGCATCCCGCGCAGGCCATCCACATCGAGTACCTCGACGGACGCGACGCCGACGGAATCCGGCAGGGTTCGATCGTGATCGGGCTGCTCGCAGCGGGCTTTCTGATCGGTACGACGTGGGAGGCGGTTCGTGTGGTTCGCGCGGGCCGGCAGACGGAGGAGGACGAGGACGTCAAGGACGTCAAGGACGTCAAGGACGTCAAGGACGTCAAGGACGTCAAGGACGTCAAGGACGTCAAGGACAAGGTGCCGGACACCTCCCGTCCCGAGGACCTGGACCTGCTACCCGGAGGAGAGGACACGCCACGCTGAAGAGGCGCCGAGAACGGCCCCGACGGGACGGGATTCCTGGTCGGGGCCGTTGACGGCGAGGCCATCGGCGGCGGGGCCGTCGGCGGGGCAATCAGGCGTGGACGACGGCCAGTTGGTCGGCGACGACGACGCCGTCGTGCAGGACGGTGCGGTCGGTGCCGCGGTCCATCACGGCGCTTGCCGGTGTCTCGCCGTCGACCAGGAGGAGGTCCGCGCGGTCGCCGACGGCCAGGCCGGGGCGGTCGGTGACGCCGGCGAGCCGGGGGACGTCGTGGCTCATGATCGAGGCGCCGCCGACGGTGGCGACCGCCAGGGACATCTCGATCAGGTCGTCGCGGCGGAAGTTGTTGGTGAAGGCGAGCTGCCAGGTGCGGTCGAGCATGTCGCAGTTGCCGTAGGGGCTCCAGTAGTCGCGCTGGCCGTCCTCGCCCAGGCCCACCCTGACGCCCGCCTCCGTCAGCGCCTCCAGCGACAGCTGCCCGCGGGCCGGTGGCGCCACGGTGGCCATCGCGACGTCCAGTTCGGCGAAGTCGTCGATGATGCGGCGGCTGACCGACTCGGAGATGGAGCCCAGTTCGTAGGCGTGGGACATGGTGACCTTGCCCTGCATGCCCAGTGCCCGGGTGCGTTCGAGGACGAGGTCGGTGGAGAACACGCCGAGGTGGCCCGGCTCGTGGAGGTGGATGTCCACCTCGACCTGGTACTTCTCGGCCAGCCCGAACACCACGTCCAGGTGCCCCTTGGGGTCCTTGTCGAGGGTGCAGGGGTCGATGCCGCCGATCACGTCGGCGCCCGCCTTCAGCGAGGCCTCCAGGTAGTCGGCGGTGCCCTTCTCGCGGAGGATGCCGGCCTGCGGGAACGTCATGATCTGGACCTCGGCCAGATCGGCGAACTTCTCCTTCGCGGCCACCACGGCGTCGAACTTCTCGAGCTTGCAGTCCACGTCCACCTGGGCGTACGACCGCACCCGGGTGGTTCCGCGGGCGATCATCGCCTCCAGGGTGCCGGCCACCCGCTCGGGGAGAGGGACCTCGGCGGTGCGCCAGTTCTCCCGGTCGTTGAGCATCATCGTCCAGACCCCCGGGCCGCCCGTGTGCGGCCGGAACGGAAGGCCGATCCGGGTCGAGTCCAGGTGCACGTGCACGTCGCTGAAGGACGGCAGCAACAGCCGGCCGCGACCCTCGACCACCTCGCCGGCCGGCTGTGCGGCCGGGTCGTGCGGGCGGATCGCCGCGATGCGGTCGCCGGACAGTTCGACGTCGCTGGGCTCTCCACCCCACGGGCGGACGTCACGGATCAACACGGTTGTCACCTCTCTGTTGCGTGGTACGGCACGGCTCATCGGGCCGTCGTGGCCAGTGTCTCGGCGACGATGTCCGGGTGGTGGCAGGCGATGTCGCCGCTCGGCACGGCGTCGGCGCACAGCTTCCGGCGTTCCGGGTCCAGCCAGGCGTGCACCGGGCACCGGGACCGGAACACGCAGCCGCGCGGCGGGTCGGCCGGGCTGGGCAGATCGCCGGACAGCCGGATCCGCCCGCTGCGGTCCGCGTCCGGGTCCGGTTGCGGGACGGCGGACAGCAGCGCCCGGGTGTAGGGGTGCTTCGGGGCGCCGAACACCTCGTCGGTGTCGCCGTGTTCCATGATCCGGCCCAGGTACATCACCGCGATGCGGTCGGCGAAGTGCTGGACGACGGACAGGTCGTGGGCGATGAAGAGGTACGCCACCCCGGTGTCCTTCTGGATGTCCTCCAGCAGGTTGATCACCTGGGCCTGTACGGAGACGTCCAGCGCGGAGACCGGTTCGTCGCAGATGATCAGCTTGGGGTCCAGGGCGAGCGCGCGGGCGATGCCGACGCGCTGCTTCTGGCCGCCGGAGAACTCGTGCGGGAAGCGGTTGTAGTGGTCGGGGCGCAGGCCCACCCGGTCCATGAGGTCGCGCACCCTGGCCTTGACGCCGCCGGGCGGGGTGATCCGCTGGGCCAGCAGGGGTGCGGCGATCGCGCTGCCCACGGACTGGCGGGGGTTGAGGGAGGACGACGGGTTCTGGAACACCATCTGGACGCGGCGCCGGTACTCCTGGAGGTCCGAGCGACGCAGTTCGGAGATCTCCCGGCCGTCGAGCCGGATGCTTCCGGAGGTGGGTTCCAGCAGGCGCATGAGGAGTCGTCCGGTGGTCGACTTGCCGCAGCCCGACTCCCCTACGAGGCCGAGGGTCTGGCCGGCCTCGACCGAGAAGCCGACTCCGTCGACGGCCTTGATCACGCCGCCTGCCGACCGGAAGGCGCCGGAGCGGCTGGGGAAGTGCTTGGTCAGGTCGGTGACCTGCAGCAGCGGTGTCATCGGAGCACCTCTTGGGCCGGTTCCAGGGTCGTCAGGTGGCATCGCGAGGGGTGCCCGTCGGGGCCGGTCAGGGCCGGCCGGCGGGTGGTGCAGGCGTTGCCGGGTACGAGGTGTGCCTTCGGGCAGCGGTCGGCGAACAGGCAGCCCTCGGGCAGCGCCAGCAGTGACGGCGGGAAGCCCGGGATGGGGTTCAGCCGCTCGGACTTCGTCGCCAGTGACGGCATCGAGGCCAGCAGCCCCTGGGTGTAGGGGTGGCGCGGGTCGCGGAACAGGGCGCCGACGGTGGCCTGTTCCACGCATTCGCCGCCGTACATCACGACGACCCGGTGGCAGACCTCGGCGACCACGCCGAGGTCGTGGGTCACCATGATCACCGAGGAGCCGGTCTCGGCCTGCAACTCGCCGAGCAGATCGAGGATCTGGGCCTGCACGGTGACGTCGAGCGCGGTGGTGGGCTCGTCGGCGATCAGCAGCTCGGGTTCGCAGACCAGTGCCATGGCGATCATCGCGCGCTGGCGCATGCCGCCGGAGAACTCGTGCGGGTACGCGGAGTACCGGCGCTTGGGGTCGGGGATCCCGACCCGGCCGAGCATGTCGACGGCGGCCGTCGCCGCGGCCTTCTTGGACACGTCGTTGTGCACCCGGTAGGCCTCGGCGATCTGGGCGCCGACGGGGTAGAAGGGGTGCATGGCCGACAGCGGGTCCTGGAAGATCATCGCGATCTTCTTGCCGCGGTAGGCGCGCATCTGCGCCTCGGTCAGCGGGTTGAGGTCCTGTCCGTCCAGCAGGATCTGTCCGGTGACGGTGGCCGAGGTGCCCTTGAGGAGTCCCATCAGTGCCTGGCTGGTGACGGTCTTGCCGGATCCCGACTCACCGACGATGCCGATGGTCTCCCCGCGCCCCAGCGTCAGGTCCATCCCGTTGACCGCGTGCACCACGCCGTCGTCGGTCGGGAAGCTGACCCGCAGATCGCGGATGTCCAGCAGGGGCGCGGCTTCGGGTGTGGTCATCAGGCAACCCTCACTCGCGGGTCGATGACCGCGTAGGCGGCGTCGACCAGGACGTTGGCGACGATGATGAAGAACGCGGCCATCATGGTGATGGCCATGGTGACCGGGAGGTCGCCGGCCTGTGCGGCGTGGACGGCGGTGAAGCCGACACCGGGTACCGAGAAGATCTGTTCGGTGAGGACGGCGCCGCCGAGCAGGCTGCCGATGTCGAGGCCGAGCATGGTGACGACCGGGGTGATGCCGGCCCGCACACCGTGCTTGAACACGATGCTGCGCCGGGTGAGGCCCTTCGAGCGCGCCGTGCGCATGAAGTCCTCGCCGAGGGTCTCCAGCATGTTGCTGCGGGTGACCCTGATGTACTGCGCGCTGAACAGGACGGCCAACGCCACCCAGGGCAGCAGGTAGTTCAGGACCCAGCCGCCCGGTCCCGCGGCGCCGAACGGCGAGGTGATCTCGTTGGTGGTGAACGGCAGCAGGTTCAGCGTGCTGACGAAGAACAGCAGCAACAGCAGGCCGGTCACCGGGATGGGCAGGGACACCCCGACGGAGGCGGCGCCGACGATGAGCTTGTCGGTGAGCCGGCCCTTGCGCAGCGCGGCCAGCAGACCGAGACCGACGCCGACGAGGGTCCACAGCACGATCGCGCCGCTGGCCACCGACAGGGTGTACGGCAGGGCCCGCCCGATGATCGCGGTGACGTCCTCGTTGGTCTGGAAGGACTTGCCGAGGCAGGGCCAGGAGCACAGCGTCTCGGTGCCCGGCGCGCCGACCATGCGGCCGCCGAGCAGGCCCGACATGTAGTCGAAGTACTGCGTGAGGAACGGCTTGTCCATCCCGAGCGCGACCCGGGCCTCGGCGATGCGCTGCGGGGTGCACTCCTGGCCGCAGGCCGCCGCGGCCGGGTCCGCCGGACCGAGCTGGAACAGGCTGAACGTCACGAAGCTGATGACGAACAGCAGCACGATCATCGCGACGAATCGCCGCATCAGGAAACGAGTCATGGGCGCGACCTGCCGACTCGGGAGGGACTCACCGTTTCAACCTCTTTAGTGACGCGAGCCGTCAGTGCTGGACGCCGACGATGGACAGGTCGATGGCGCCGAAGAAGTAACCCATCTGCGCGTTACGGACGTCGGAGCCGACCACGCTGCTGGTGTAGCTGCGCACCAGCGGGATGATGGGGTAGCCCTGCATGGCCTGGTCGAACAGGGTCGCCCACTTCTTGCCGAGTTCCTCGCTGGACCCGTTGGTGCCGCGCAGCTCGTACATCTCGCGGGAGATCTTCGGGTCGTAGTAGCGCGGGATGTTGGAGAAGCCGTACGTCTTGCCGTCCACGCTCGGGCCCAGGTTGGGGTCGATGGTGGTGCGCACCGAGCCGCTGTCCGCGCCGCCGCACCAGCCGCTGCGGGCGATGTCGGGCATCTGGTCACCGGCCAGGATCGTGTAGTAGTTGGCGGCCGGGATGGGGCGCAGCTGCAGGTCGATGCCGAGCTGCTTGAGGTTCTGCTGCAGCACGGTGCCGACGTTCTTGTAGCGGGGGTTGGCGTCAGCGTAGCCGTAGACCAGCTTCTGGGGGACCTTCTTGCCCGCGAGGAGCTTCTTGGCCTCGTCCGGCTTCGGCTTGCCGGTCGGGTCGAGGTCGGTGTGCTGCTCGACGTAGCCGCGCTGGGCCGGGTTGATGTACGACGCGGCCAGCTTGCCGAACCGCTCGCCGCCGTACTGCATGTGGAGGGCGCTGCGGTCGACGGCCAGGGCGATGGCCTTGCGGACCTGCGGGTCCTTGATGGTCTCGGTGTTGAGGTTCAGCACGTCCGTGCAGCCGAGCAGAGCGGCGGCGGTGCGGGCCTTGACCTTGGGGGTGCCCAGCTGGGCGGCGTCTGACGCCTGCAGACCGCCGTTGCTGTCGAGCGTGATCGCGGTCGGGTCCGAGTCGGCGAGCAGCTGCTGGCTGATGGTCGCCTGCGCGGTGGACAGGGTGAAGGTGAACGTGTCCGGCAGGGCGGTCCGGTTCGGGTCGGTGGCCGGGTCCCACTGGTCGTTGCGGACGAGCTTCATCGACCGGCCGCGGTCGTACGACTTGATCTTGTAAGGGCCGGACGAGACCGGGTGGTTGGTGTAGTCGAGCTTGGTGTCCTTGCCCTTGGGCACCGGCGCGGTGTTGGACCGCGACACCAGGGCGGGGAACTCGGCGAAGGGCTGCTTGAGGTGGAAGACGACGGTGCGGTCGTCCGGGGTGTCGATCCCCTTGAAGTCGCCGCCGGTGTACGGGCCCTTGTAACTGTCGTCGGCCAGGGCGGTGTTCAGTTCCTGCGGTGCCTGGGTGTAGACGTCGCGGGCGTAGGTGCGCTCGACGCCGTACTTGATGTCCTTGCTGGTGATCGGCTTGCCGTCCTCGAACTTCAGCCCCTTCTTCAGGGTGTACGTCCAGGTGAGGCCGTCCTTGGAGGGCTTGCCCAGGTCGGTGGCCAGGTCCGGGACGATGGTCGGCGGCTTGCCCGCGCTCTCCTTGGCCATGGTCAGCGTGCGGTAGTACAGCTGCCCCACGTTGGCGGTCTGCACGTAGTTGCTGTTGCCGGGGTCCAGCGTCTGGAAGTCCGAGGACATCAGGACGTTGAGGTTCCCGCCCTTGGTGGAGAAGCCCGCTCCGATCGTCACCGGCGCGAAGGCGTCGCGCGGGGTGTCGGAGTGGGAGCCGGCGGCGGGCTTGGGGCCGCCGCAGGCGGTCAGGGCCAGTCCGGCGCTCACCGCCAGGGCGATCGCCGCCGTGGTGCTTCTGTTCACTGCGTCTCCTTGCCGATAACAAAGGGATGGCGCGTCAGGAAGAACGGAATGGCGCGTCAGAGGGGTCAGTGGGTCAGCTGGGTCAGCTGGGTCAGCCGCGGGAGGACTTGGGGTCCAGGGCGTCGCGGACCGCGTCGCCGAGGAGGTTGAACGCGAGCACCGTGATCGCCAGGGCGCCGGCCGGGACGGCCAGGAACCAGGGGTCGGACAGGTACCAGTTGCCTGCCTGGGCCGCGTTGAGCATCTGGCCCCAGGAGGGTGTGGGGTCCTTGACGCCGACGCCGAGGAACGACAGGGCCGCCTCGGCGGTGATGTTGGTGGGGATCATCATGGTCGCGTAGACCAGCACGACCCCCATGACGTTCGGGATGATCTGCCGGAAGATGATGCTCCGGTGCGATGCCCCGTAGGCCTGGGCGGCCTCGACGAACTCCTGCTCCCGGATCGAGAGCACCTGGCCGCGCACGACCCGGGCCAGGTAGGCCCAGCCGAAGAAGCCGAGAATGATCACCAGTGAGGCGATCGGCACCAGGCTGCCCGAGTCGAGGGATGTGCCGCGCAGCCGGGACTGCATGATCGGGGTCAGCGACAGCACCAGCAGCAGGTGCGGGAAGGCCAGGAACAGATCCATCACCCGGCTGATCACCATGTCGACCTTGCCGCCGAAGTAACCGGCGGCGGCGCCCAGTATGGTGCCCAGGACGACCGACACCAGTGTGGACAGCAGCGCGATGGTCAGCGAGATCCGCGCACCGTAGGCCATGCGCGCGAAGATGTCGCGGCCGAGCCCCGGTTCCAGGCCGAGCCAGTGCTCGCCGGACGGGAAGCGGTAGTACGGCAGCGGCAGGCCCGGCGTGGCGAAGTCGTCCAGGTAGTCCGGCCCGGTCCGGGAGGTGAACGGGTCCGAGCCCTCGATGGACACCAGGACCGGGGCCAGGACCGCGAAGAGCACCATGAGGACCACGACGATCAGCGCGGCGACGGCGATCCGGCTGCGCCGGATGCGAAGCCAGGCGGTGCCCAGCAGCGACCGTGCGGTGGCGACCTCCGCGTCGGGACCGCGCTCGGCTGTCGCGGCCGTGGACCGCGCCGGAGACAGGGTGGCCACCTGCCCGTCGGAGGGGTCCGGCGCGCCGGTGCGGCCCGGCGGACTCTGCGGCTCACGCGGATGCGGATCCGGCATGTCGATCCTCTGGTGCTCGATGGGGAGGGGAAGACAGGGGGAGGGGAAGACAGGGGGAGGGGAAGGCAGGCGAAATTGGTATACCAAATCGGGGTGGGGTGGCGATACGGTATACCAAAGTTCGCGGTCCTACTAGGGTCCGCCGACGTCCGGTAGCACCGCCGTACGGACGGTCGGAGCCCTGCCGGCGAACCGGTCGAATGTGAAGGGATGTCGATGAAGACCCTGGTCACTGCCTCCTGGGTGATCGCCCACGACGGGCGCTCGCACGTGGAGATCCCGGACGGCGCCGTACTGATCGACGGCGACACCGTCCTCGACGTCGGCGACCGCGCCGAACTCGGCCGGCACGAGGCCGACCAGCGCATCGACCTCGGTGACGCGGTGGTCACGCCCGGCCTCATCGACCTGGACGCCCTCACCGACATCGACCACCTGATCCTGGACTCCTGGGCGTCCCCGGACCTCGCCTCCGGTTTCGTCTGGTCGGCCGACTACTTCGCCGCGCCCCGGGCGGTGTTCGACGCCGAGGAGCGGCGCACCGTGCGCGAGTACGCGCTGGTCCAGCTCGCCCTGCACGGCATCACCAGCTACATGCCGATCGCCTCCGAGGTGCACAGCGACTGGGCGGAGACCTACGAGGACTTCGTGGCGCTGGCCGAGGTGTCCTCACGCCTTGGTCTGCGCGGCTTCCTCGGGCCGTCGTTCCGGTCCGGCGTGAACGTGGTCGGCGCCGACGGCAGGCGCACCGTGATGTTCGACGAGGAGGCGGGCCGGCGTGGACTGGCCGAGGCGCTGCGCTTCCTGGACCACACCGAACAGCTCGCCGATCCCCTGGTGACCGGGGTGCTGCTGCCGTGCCGCATCGAGACCCTGACCCCTGAACTCCTCAAGGACGTCGCCGAGGCCGCGCACCGGCGCGACGCGCTGGTACGCCTGCACGCCTTGCAGGGCAGGACGGAACGTGACTACATCGAGCGCGCCTACGGACGCACCCCGCTGCAACTCATCGCCGACTCAGGGCTGTTGTCCGACCGGCTGATCGTCCCGCACGCGGTGGTGCTCGACGTGCACCCCGACGTGCTCGGCACCGACACCGGGAACGTCGCGACGCTGGCCGACGCCGGCGTCTCGATCGTGCACTGCCCGCTGACCAACGCCCGCTACGCCCACAACCTGCACACCTTCGGCGGCTACCGGGCACAGGGGGCGAACCTGTGCCTGGGCACCGACTCGTTCCCGCCGGACCTGATCCGCGGGATCGACATGGGCACCCAGGTGGCCAAGCTCCAGGCCGGCGACCTGGGGCAGGGGCATCTGTCCGGCTACTTCGACGCACTGTGGACCGGCGGGGCGAAGGCCCTGCACCGGCCGGATCTCGGACGGCTCGCCGCGGGCGCCACCGCAGACCTTGCGGCCTTCGCCCTGGACGACTTCCGGATGGGCGTCACCGAGGATCCGCTGCGCACGCTGGTGCTCAACGGCACCGCCCGCGACGCGGTCCTGACGATGGTCGCGGGCAAGGTCGTCATGCGCGACGGCTCGATCCCCGGCGTCGACCTCCCCGCACTCAGGCGGGCCGGCCAGCGGCTGTTCGACCAGATGCGCGCGGCGTACCCGGAACGCGACCACCGCGGGCGCACGCAGGACGAACTCTTCCCGCCCGTGTTCCCGCGCGGGTAGCGGCCTGTCAGTCCAGCACCATCGAGGCTCCGACCGGGAGATCCCACAGGTCCTCCCGGTCGAGGCCCGCCTTCTCCCACGCCGTCCGCACCCGCGCCAGCGGCTCCAGCACCGGTTCCGCCGACAGCACGAACGTGCCCCAGTGCATCGGCGCCATCCTGCGCGCCCCCACGTCCACGGTGGCCCGGACCGCCTCCTCCGGGTCGCAGTGGACGTCGCGCAGCCACCAGCGCGGGTCGTAGGCGCCGATGGGCATGAGGGCCAGGTCGATGCCGGGGTAGCGGCGCCCGATCCGCGTGAACCAGTGGCCGTAGCCGGTGTCCCCGGCGAAGTAGACGCGCAGGCCGTCGCGTGCCGTGAGGATCCAGCCGCCCCAGAGGCTGTGGCAGGTGTCGGTGAGGGTGCGTTTGGACCAGTGGTGGGACGGCACGAAGTCGAAGCGGACACCGGCCAGTTCGGCACCCTCCCACCAGTCCAGCTCGGTGATGCGGGTGAAGCGGCGGCGCCGGAACCACGGGCCGAGCCCGGCGGGCGCGAACACCGGTGTGTCGCGCGGGAGTCGGCGCAGGGTGGGGGCGTCCAGATGGTCGTAGTGGTTGTGGCTGATGACGACCGCGTCGACGCGCGGCAGGCTGCCCCAGGCGACCCCGACCGGCGTGATGCGGGCGGGCGTGCCGAGGATGCGCCGTGACCACACGGGGTCGGTGAGTACGGTCAGCCCGCCGATCCGGACGACCCAACTGGCGTGCCCCGCCCAGGTGACGGCGAGGGTGCGGGCGCCCACCCGGGGCAACGGGCCTGGTTCGTAGGGAAGTTCGTGGACGCCGGCCAGGCCGTCGGCTCCGGGACGTACGGCGCCCTCGCGGGCGAAGCGGGCGAGGGCCTTGAAGCCGGGCAGGGGCGCGGTGAGCCGGTCGTGGAACGTCCGTGGCCACACCCGGTGTTCGGCCAGCGGCCGGGGTGCGGCGGGGGGCGGGAACGGGGAGGTGAGGGGGGCCGGGGTGGCGAGAGGGACGCGAGTGATGGCGCCGCCGGGCGCGTCGCCGGTCATGTGCGGTGCCCTCGTCGTGTACGGCGCGCTCGTCGTATGTGGCGCGCTCGCCGTGTCTTCCGTGCTCGTCATGGCGGTCGGGGTCGGGGGCGTGGTCGTCGTCATGGCGGTGGATCCGGGCTCGTGCGTCTGCTGCGTCATCGAGGATGCTCCCCTCGCTCGGCGTCATCGCGGAGATCGTCGAAGACCGACCCCAGGGTGATCAACGCGCGGTGCACATGCGGCAGTTCCAACGGCGCGGGAGACGTGAGGCATTCCGTGCGCTCCTCGTCGCTTCCGCCGAGCAGGGGCCCCGTGGCGAGCCGTACGCACAGCGCCCCGAGGTCGTCGCCGAAGCGGTGACCGCCGGGCGCGGGCATGCCGAGGCGGGCGGTGAGGAAGTCCTCCAGTTCCTGTGCGTCGCCGACGCCCCGCGCGGCGAGCGGCTCGCGCAGCGGGCCGAGGTCCGCGTACAGGTGGCGGCCGGCCTGCGGCGGCCGGGCGACCGCGCCGGCCGCGACGACCCGCGCGTGCGCGGCGGCGGCCACGCGCGCGTGGAGGCGTACGGCGGCCTCGCGGCGCTCGGTGACCGGTTCGGGTTCGTCGAGCGCGTACCCGGCCGCGGTGGCGACGGGCGCGGCGACGCGGGCGCCGAGCGCGGTGAGGATGTCGAGCACGCGCGCGTGGAGCCACTCCCCCGCCTCGCCCGACGGGAACCGGGCCACGGCCGCGGGCCAGCCGGCCGGGAGCAGGGAACCGGCCAGGTCGCAGACGACGGTGACCCGGTCGGGCAGCATCTCGGCGGGGCTGAGCAGCACGGTCTCGTGCGGGGCGTGGAGGGTGTCGCGCCAGGTCTCGTCGCTGACCAGTTGCAGGCCCTCGGCTGCGGCGGCCTCGACGGTCTCGTGCAGCAGCTCGGGCGGGGCGACGGTGGCGGTCGGGTCGTCCGCGACGGACAGCACCAGCAGCCGGGGGTCGCCGCCCTCCGCACGGACCCTGCGGACGGTCTCCAGCAGCGCGTACGGGTCGGGTACGCCGCCGCTCTCGGCCGGGGTCGGCACGGGGAAGACGGGCCGGCCCAGCAGCCGGGCGCAGGGCCCCCACCAGGAGGCGCGGGGGCGGGGCACGAGGACGTCGCCGCCGTCGCCGGCGAGGGCGGCGGTCAGGGCCAGCAGCAGGGCGGGGGCGCCGGGACCGGCCGCCACCCGGTCGGGGACACAGGGCAGCCCGCGCCGGGTCCAGTACCCGCAGGCCGCCTCCAGCAGGGCGGGAGCGCCGCCGACCGGCTGGGCCTCGGGGCGGTGCGCGGCGGCGGCCAGGTGCGCGGCGAGTTCGGGAAGCACGGGCAGCCCGTCCACGGGCAGCGGCGGCCCGTACCGGACGGGCCCGTGGCCCTCGGGATCCGTCCGCCGCATGTCCGCCTCCGCGCAGTCCGTGTGCCGCTCACCGTGTTCCGTCCGGGCCGTACCCGCACCGCCTGCCGCTCCTGCCCGCGCCACCGACGAAATACCGGGGCCACGCGCGCCGTGCCGCTCTGTCCGTGCCGCGCTCCTACCGTCCGCCGCTGGTGCTCCTGCTCCTGCTCCTGCTCCTGCTCCTGCTCCTGCTCCTGCTTCAGCCTCCGCCGGGACTCAGGGACTCCGCGTACCAGCGGGGGTTTCATCCGGGCCGTGCTCCAACGGTCCGCTGTTCCCGCTTCGGCTCCCGCCGGGACTCAGGGACTCCGCGTACCGGCTGGAGTTTCGCCCGTGCCGTGCTCCTCTCGTCCGCCGCTCCAATTCCTCCGCCACCGACCGGGCACTGTGGCTCCGCCTCCTCTGCGAGGTCTCGTCCACACCGCGCACCTCCCGACCGCTACTCCCGCTTCGACCGCCGCCGGAACTCAGAGACTCCACGTACCGGCTGGAGTTTCGCCCGTGCCGTGCTCCTCTCGTCCGCCGCTCCAATTCCTCCGCCACCGACCGGGCACTGTGGCTCCGCCTCCTCTGCGA
>NZ_JBICZA010000015.1:0-110914 GCF_043201585.1 Streptomyces sp. NPDC048297 | reverse complement strand
CGAGGTCTCGTCCACACCGCGCACCTCCCGACCGCTACTCCCGCTTCGACCGCCGCCGGGACTCAGGGACTCCGCGTACCGGCTGGGGTTTCGTCCGGGCCGTCTTCCTGCTGTCCGCTACTCCCGCTTCGGCCGTAGGCAGGCTCAGGGACTCCCTGTGCCCGATGAGGTTTCGTCCGGGCATCGCTCCTCTCGTTCGCCGCTCCAGTTTCCGCGCCGCCGACGGGGCGCTGGGACTCGGCCCGTCCTGCGAGGTCTCGTCCGCGTCGTGCTGGGGTCTGGCTGGTGCGTGGGGTGGGGTCGGTGGGTGGGTGTGGTCGGTGCGTAGGGGGATGCGGGTGGTGCCCTCGGGAAGGTGTGTACCCGGGGTGGCAGCTCTCCATGGCCCGTGGCCGGAATCGGCCCCGGGCACGGTCTGCCCGGAGCCGTCGCTCAGGCCTGCGGGGAGCGCCTGCGGCCGTACAGCCGGTAGGCCCCGCCTCCGCACGCGGTGGCGATCAGCGCACCGCCGATGACCAGGGCAGGAACCGAATCGTTGAACGATCCACCCGCTCCGGCCTCGACCCCGTGCTGCACGCTCGCCGGGGCACAGTCCCCGCTGTGCGAGTCCGCGCATTCCTCGTGCCCCTGGCCCTGTCCCTCGTCCTGCCCCTCTCCCTGTTCCTGACTCCGGTCCTGACCTTGGCCCGCGCCCGCGCCCTCGCCCTCGTCCTGTTCCTGACCCCGGTCCTGACCCTGGCCCTGGCCCGCGCCCGCGTCCTCGCTGTCCTCGTCCTGGAACGAGCCCTGATCCTGGCCGTCCCCCTCCTCGTCCCCTTCCCCCTCTCCCGCCGCGTCCGGGCTCCACGCCTTGTCCTGTCCGTCCGTACCTGCGGAGCAGTCGGCGGAGCCGGGTGACCGGCGCAGGCTCATGGTGTGGTCCTCGAAGGCCTGCGGGGTGGCCTCGTGGGCCTGTGGTGCCGGTCCGGTCGAAGGGCCGCAGGCGGCGGGCGCGGAGGCCGGGCCGCCGGGCTGAAGCGGGCCGGGAGTCGCCTCGGCGGCCGGGTCCGCGTACGCGGCGGGTCCCGGTATGACGAGCGCGGCCCCGGCCAGGACGGCGACGGACAGGGCACGGGCGGTGCGGCGCATGGGACGGGCTCCTCGGCAGGGCGGCGGCCGACGACCGGCGGCCGGCCGGCGACCACCGGCCCGGCACCACTCGCCGTCCACCTCAGGGACACGGCTCTCGTGCCCTCGCTGCCATCACAGCCCCCCGGCCGCCGTACCGCGCGCGGCCGGACCCCATTCGCGGGACGCGAACGGCCGGGCGGGTGACCTCACGGCCTCAGGCGCCGGAGGCCTCCGCGGCTGCCGGTTCGCCGCAGCAGCGGTCCCGGGCGCCCTCGCGGGTGCGGCCGGCGCTGACCAGGCGGCGCGGGTTGCGGCGCAGGTATTCGCCCTCCAGCTGGGCCATGCGCTCGTTGTGGGTGCGCAGGGCGTCGTTCGAGCCGTACAGGAGGGTGTCGTGCCGTGTGCGGTGGATCGTCTCCAGCTCTTTCATGAGCTGCTGGTCGTCCAGCCGGCCGGGGTCGACTCCGGTCATGGTGGTACCCCGCTCGTCGAGTGCCTTCATGCGGCCCGGGTACCCGCCCGAGGTGCACCGCCCCCGCGCGGTTCCGGGAGGGAGCCTTGGAGCTCGCGTTCCTGCCTCCACTGTACGAACTTCCGGGTCAGCGGGCGCGCTCCACCCGGCGCTCGTCCCAGACGGGCTCGGTGGTCTCGCGCAGGCGGCCGTCGCTGCCGAAGACCAGGAAGCGGTCGAAGGAGCGGGCGAACCAGCGGTCGTGGGTGACCGCGAGGACGGTGCCGTCGAAGGCCTCCAGGCCTTCCTGGAGGGCCTCGGCGGACTCCAGGTCGAGGTTGTCGGTGGGCTCGTCCAGGAGCAGCGCGGTGGCGCCGGCCAGCTCCAGGAGCAGGATCTGGAAGCGGGCCTGCTGACCGCCGGAGAGCCGGTCGAAGGCCTGTTCGGCCTGGCCGGTGAGTTCGTAGCGGCGCAGCCGGGACATGGCCGCGCCCCGGTCCTGGGCGTGTTCCTTCCACAGGATGTCGAGGAGGCTGCGGCCGACCAGCTCGGGGTGGGCGTGGGTCTGCGCGAAGTGGCCGGGCACGACCCGGGCGCCGAGCCTGAACTCGCCCGTGTGCGCGACGTCCTCGCCGGCGAGCAGGCGCAGGAAGTGGGACTTGCCCGAGCCGTTGGAGCCGAGGACCGCGACCCGTTCGCCGTAGAAGACCTCAAGGTCGAACGGCTTCATCAGGCCGGTGAGTTCGAGCTGTACGCAGGTGACGGCCCGTACGCCGGTACGGCCGCCCTTCAGGCGCATGGTGATGTCCTGCTCGCGCGGGGGCTCGGGCGGAGGCCCGGCCTCCTCGAACTTGCGCAGGCGGGTCTGCGCGGCGGCGTAGCGCGAGGCCATCTCGTGGCTGACGGCGGCGGCCTGACGGAGGTTCAGGACGAGCTTCTTCAGCTGGGCGTGCTTCTCGTCCCAGCGGCGGCGCAGTTCCTCGAAGCGGGCGAAGCGTTCGCGGCGGGCCTCGTGATAGGTGGCGAAGCCGCCGCCGTGGACCCAGGCGTCGGCGCCCGCCGGCCCCGGCTCGACGGAGACGATCTTCTCGGCGGCGCGGGCGAGGAGTTCACGGTCGTGGGAGACGAACAGGACCGTCTTGCGGGTCTCCTTCAGCTGTTCCTCCAGCCAGCGCTTGCCGGGTACGTCGAGGTAGTTGTCCGGCTCGTCGAGGAGCAGCACCTCGTCGGTGCCGCGCAGCAGCGCCTCCAGGACCAGGCGTTTCTGCTCGCCGCCGGAGAGGGTGCCCACCTGGCGCCACTGGGCGCTCTCGTAGGGGACGCCGAGCGCGGCGGTGGTGCACATGTCCCAGAGGGTCTCGGCCTCGTAGCCGCGCGCCTCGGCCCAGTCGGCGAGCGCCTGGGCATAGCGGAGCTGGGCGGCCTCGTCGTCGACGGTCATGATGAGGTGCTCGGCCTCGTCGACGGCCTTCGCCGCGGCGCGGATGTGGGGCGGCGCGACGGAGACGAGCAGGTCGCGTACGGTCGTCTCGTCCCGTACGGAACCCACGAACTGGCGCATGACGCCGAGGCCACCGCCGACGGTGACCGTGCCGCCGTGCGGCTTCAGCTCGCCGGAGATCAGCCGCAGCAAGGTCGTCTTGCCCGCGCCGTTCGGGCCGACCAGCGCCATGACGGCGCCTTCGCCCACCCGGAAGGACACGTCGCCGAGCAGCGTCCTCCCGTCGGGGAGGTGGTACTCGAGGTGTGCGGCTTCCAGATGTCCCATGGGCAGGCATTCTGCGGGGCGCGCCCGAGCCGGGGCAAACCCGTTTCGGGTGGTGAGTTTCGGGTGGTGAGGGGGCCGAGGGCGCCCGAGGGGGGCCTGAGGGGGGCGGCGCCCACTCACCAGGCCGTCATCGCAGCCGTCACCGCGACCGTCACCCCATCGTGTCCACCGGTTCTCCCGTCGGGCCGCTCTCCCCCGCCGGCAGGACCGTGGCGCCCTCCCAGGACAGGGCCTTCCAGCCGTCGGACGGGGAGCCCTCCAGGACGACCACGCCGGTGTTCGCGAGGGGGCGGGCGGCGGCGAAGGCGGCGTCGACGTTGTCCGCGCGTGCGGCGACCCACACCCGGATCGCGGCGCCGTGGCTGACCATGGCGACGGCGCCGGCGCCGCTCGCGGCGGCCTCGGCGATCACGGCGTCGTACCGGCCGAGGGCCTCCTCGCCGTTCTCCCCGCCGGGAATGCGCGGCGCGGTGGCGCCCGTCGCCCACGCGAACGCGGTCCGCATGTACACCCGGCCCTCGGGGGACTCACCGGGCAGCATCTCCAGGTCGCCCGCGGACAGTTCGCGGATGCCGTCGCGGACGATCGCCTCCAGGCCCCGGGCCGCGGCCAGCGGGGCGGCGGTGAGCTGTGTGCGCAGCAGCGTGGAGACGTAGAGGGCCTCGATGTCCTCCCCGGCGAGCGCCTCGGGCAGCGCGGCGGCCTGTGCCTCGCCGAGCGGGGTCAGGCCGGGGCCGGGCACGGCGGTGTCGAGCAGGTGACCGACGTTGGAGGGGGTCTGGCCGTGACGGACGAGGAGCAGGCGCATGCTCCAGGGTAACCGCACCGCGGTACCCGCACCGCACCCGCCGAACCAGCACACCTGACACCTAGTCAGTCCATATACCAAAACACGAGTCTCATCATTCGACATGCGGGAGTAGCGTTCGGCGCATCGCGGAACGGGGCCGGGTCCGGCCCCGTGACCGGTCCGTCGACGAGGACGAAGGGGCAACCGCCATGCCGAACGCGCAGCAGCAACCGCCGCAGCATCCGCATCAGCAGCCGCAGCCGCAGGAACCGCAGCCGAGAGCGCGGGAGACCGCCGTCTACACGCACGGGCACCACGAGTCGGTGCTGCGCTCGCACACCTGGCGGACCGTGGCCAACTCCGCCGCCTACCTGCTCGGTTCGCTGAAACCGCACATGAAGATCCTCGACATCGGCTGCGGTCCGGGCACGATCACCGCCGACCTGGCGGAACTGGTCCCGGACGGCCATGTCACCGGCGTCGACCACGCGCCGGGCATCCTGGAGCAGGCCAGGGCCACCGCGGCCGGGCGCGGACTGACCAACGTCGACTTCGCGGTCGCGGACGTCCACGCCCTGGACTTCCCGGACGACACCTTCTGCGTGGTCCACGCCCACCAGGTGCTCCAGCACGTCGGCGACCCGGTGCAGGCGCTGCGCGAGATGCGGCGGGTGACGAAGCCGGGCGGGTTCGTCGCCGTCCGTGACGCGGACTACGCGGCGATGACCTGGTATCCGGAGGTTCCCGGACTGGACGACTGGCTGGACCTGTACCGGCGGGTGGCGCGGGCCAACGGCGGCGAGCCGGACGCCGGGCGCCGGCTGAAGGCGTGGGCGCTGGCCGCCGGCCTGACGGACATCACGGCCACGTCCGGGACGTGGACGTACTCCACCGCCGAGGAACGGGAGTGGTGGAGCGGGCTGTGGGCGGACCGCACCCTCGCCCCGGCTTACGCCGAGCGCGCCACGGAGGGCGGCCACGCCACCCCCGAGCAGTTGCGGGCGGTGTCCCGGGCCTGGCGGGACTGGGGCCGGCGCGAGGACGGCTGGTTCGCGGTCCTGCACGGGGAGATCCTGTGCCGCAAGGACGCGTGAGCCGTCAAATAAGGCGTGGCATGAGGCGTGACTCCGCGGTACCGCCGGGTCACGCCTCCCCGGTGAAGGAGTAGGCGGCCCAGGGACCGCTGAGTTCCACGCGGAGCCCGGGTGCCTCGTCCTTCGCGCGATCGACCAGTTCCACGAACTTCTCGCAGTCCGCGCGGGGCACCAGATAGGCCGCGTCGAGGACCTTGCGGCCGGGCACCTCGGACGTCTCGACGTGGTGCGGGGCGTGCAGCCGGGAATCCTCGGCGTACCGGGCGAGCCGCTCGTGCACCGACCGGGCGAACACCACGGCACCGGCGGGCACCGGCTCGGCGGACTCGGACCCCTCCCCCAGCCCGGTCCCGGTCTCCGGCTCGGTCCCCGGCTCGGTCCCCGGCTCCAGGTACATCCGTACGCCCCACTCCAACCTGCCCTCCAGCCGGTCCAGGATCCGCCGGAAGGCCGCCCCGCGGGACTCGATCATCGTACGCACCCCGCTGTCGTCCGGGACGACGGTCGCGAGCCGGAGCGGCAGCGGGGTGGTGACGGTGGTGAGCGCGTCGATCACGCCCTCATGAGCGCGGACGGCGGCGGCCCGCCACTCCGCGTCCTCCAGATGGGCGAGCAGCACCTCCTCGTCGAATTCGGTCTCCGGGACCTTGCTGACGACCGCGACCAGCCCCTGGTGGTGCAGCAGCGCCGGAGGGACGCCCCCGACGCCGGTCAGCTCGGCCTGCAAGGGCGCGTCGAGAGGGCGGCAGATGGCGTAGACGTAGCGCAGTCGGGTCATGGCGCCTCCTCGGGACCGGTCCCCGTCATGCTCTCAGGATCGGCCCTCGCCATGTCCTCAGGAAAGGTACGCGCCGATGTCACCACTGACCGCACGATCGCCTTCACCAGCAGGTTCACTCTCACCGGCACGACCGCCCTCACCGCACGACCGCCTCCTCGACCAACAGCTTCACGGCGGCCGTGATGTTCAGGGAGTCGATGCCCGCGGCGTGCAGCTGCTCGTCGGGGTCGGCGGAGCCCGGCATCGTGCGCACGGCGAGACGGACCAGGCGGGGTACGGGCCGTCCGTCGGTGAAGGCCTCCGCGACGGCGTCGCCGAGGCCGCCCTCCTCGCGGTGGTCCTCGACGGTCAGCAGACAGCCGGTCTCCTCGGCGGCCCGCCGCAGAGTCCCGGCGTCGACGGGCTTGACGGAGTACAGGTCGACGACCCGGACCGGGATGTCCTCCTGCGCGAGCCGGTCGGCGGCTGCCAGCGCCTCGTGCACGGTGACCCCGGCCGCGACGACGGTCAGCCGGTCCGCCTCGCCGGCGCGCAGCACCTTGCTGCCGCCGACCGGGAACTCCTCGTCGGGGCCGTAGATCACCGGGCTCGCACCGCGTGAGGTGCGCAGATAGCGGATGCCGTCCAGGTCGGCCATCGCGGCGACGAGCCGGGCGGCCTGGTTGGCGTCGCACGGATACAGCACCGTGGAGCCGTACACGGCCCGGAACATCGCCAGGTCCTCCAGGCCCATCTGCGAGGGGCCGTCCTGCCCGATGGCGACTCCCGCGTGCGAGCCCACCAGGTTGATCCCGGAACCGCTGATGGAGGCCATGCGCACGAAGTCGTAGGCGCGGCTGAAGAAGGCCGCGAACGTGGACGCGTACGGCAGCCAGCCGCGCACGGCCATGCCGACGGCGGCGGCGACGAGCTGCTGCTCGGCGATGTAGAACTCGAAGAACCGGTCGGGGTGCTCCTTGGCGAAGAGTTCGGTACGGGTGGAGTCGCCGACCTCGCCGTCCAGGGCGACGACGTCACCGCGGGCGGAGCCGAGCGCCGCGAGGGCCTTGCCGAAGGCGTCCCGGGTGGCGACCCGCTCGCCCCGGGCGTAGCGCGGGAGCCGGAGGGGTTCGCCGTTGATCGAGCGGCGGACCGGGGCGGCGGGCGGTTCGCCGACGCGGACGTGCCGCTCGCGCCGTCCGCCGAGTTCCGCGACGGCCTCCTCGGGGTGGGGCAGCGGTTTGCCGTGCATGCCCTCGCGGTCCTCGGCGGAGGCGACGCCCCTGCCCTTGAAGGTGCGGGCCAGGATCGCGGTGGGCCGTCCGGTGGTCGAGCGGGCCTCGGTGTACGCCCGGTCGACCGCCTCGACGTCGTGCCCGTCGGTCTCGACGGTGTGCCAGCCGAAGGCCTCGAAGCGGCGGGCGTAGGCGTCCAGGTCGTGGCCGTGCCGGGTCGGGCCGCGCTGGCCGAGCCGGTTGACGTCCACGATCGCGGTGAGGTTGTCCAGGTGCTCGTACCCCGCCGCTTCGGCGGCCTCCCAGACCGAGCCCTCGGCCAGCTCGCTGTCGCCGCACAGCACCCACACGCGGAATCCGGAGTGGTCGAGCCGTTTCCCGGCGAGGGCGATGCCGACGCCGACGGGCAGGCCCTGGCCGAGGGAGCCGGTGGCCGTCTCCACCCAGGGCAGCCGGCGCGGGGTCGGGTGTCCCTCCAGGCGGCTGCCGAGCTTGCGGAAGGTGAGCAGTTCGCCGTCGTCGAGCACGCCGGCCGCCTTGTAGGCGGCGTACAGCAGGGGCGAGGCGTGGCCCTTGGAGAGGACGAAGCGGTCGTTGGCGGGGTGCTCGGGGCGCTCGAAGTCGTAGCGCAGGTGGTGGGCGAGGAGTACGGCCATCAGGTCGGCGGCGGACATCGAGGAGGTCGGGTGCCCGGAGCCGGCCGCGGCGGCGGCCCGCACGCTGTCCACCCGCAACTGCTGTCCCAGGTCGACGAGTTCGTCGGTGTTCATGTGTCTCCTTGTGCGCTGCTTTCTCCTGGTGCGCTGCTGTTCGCTTGTGCGCTGCTATTCGCTTGGGCGCGGCGCCGGGCCGGTCCTCTCAGGCCCGGTGGTGGGGGCCTCCCAAGTCGGGGTCCGGGGGGACGGCCGGGGGCGGCGGGGGCGTCGAGGGCATGGGCGGATAGCGCACGCCGAGGCCGCCGGTGGCACCGTGGGCCGTGCCGGTGCCGGTGCCGGTACCGGTGCCGGTACCGGTGCCGGTGCCGAGGCCGGTGCCGAGGCCGGTGCCGAGGCCGGGGCCGTGCGGGTGCCTCGGGTGGGCGATGCCGCGCAGCACCTGGGCGAGGACGCCCAGGATCGCGGCGGTGATCAGGGCGGCTGCCCAGGCGGGCAGGACCGTCGCCAGGGCCAGGCCCACGGCGAGCGCGACCGCGGCACCCGCGTACAGGGCGAGGGTGCCGGACGCCGCGTACAGGACGGCCGTGCGGCGCTGCTTGCGGGTCTGCTCGCGCAGCTCGTCGCGGACCGTCTCGCGTGCCACCTGAGCCAGCTCGTCGACGAGGTCCTTGTCCAGATGTTCCAGGTGATCCAAGCGCTCCATGGCCCCCGGGTACCCCTCGGACACCACGTGTAACGGCGCAGGCGCGGACCGGGTGGAGGCGGAGCCGGCCGGGGGCGGCGGTGCCGGCAGGGCGTGCGGCCGTGGGGCCCCTGTGCGCGGCCGGGCGGCCCAACTAGGCTCCTGCGTATGGAGATTATGGGCGCCTCGCTGCGCATCTGCGTCGACGACCTCGACACCGCGATCCCGTTCTACGAGCGTCTGGCGGGCGCCAGTGCGCTCCGGTTCGAGCGGGGTGGCGTGCAGGTCGCCGCGGTCGGCTCCTTTCTTGTGATGAGCGGGCCCGAGTCCGAGCTGGAGGTGCTGCGCAAGGTGACGGCGACCATCGCGGTGAAGGACGTGGAGGAGGCCCACCGGCTGCTGACCGAGCTGGGCGCCCACGTCGTCGCGGGGCCGGTGTCGACGCCGGCGGGCCGTAACCTCCTCGCGGTGCACCCGGACGGTTCGATCTTCGAGTACGTCGACCAGACGGGCTGACCGAACTGTTCCGGGGCCCCTCTCAGGGCGTGTCCGGGCGCATCCGGAAGTCGTACCGGGCGGGCAGGGGCTCCGCGGTCAGGCGGGCCCACAGGCGGTCGATCGCGATCACGCCCTCGCGCAGGTCGTCCACCTCGAACCCCTCCTCGAAGACGGCGCGGGCGCCCGCCGGCCGTCCCTCGGCGAGGAGCAGTTCGGCCTCCAGCAGCCGGAACCGGCCGCGCTGCCGTACGGCGGGCAGCAGCCGCTCCCAGACGGAGCGGGCGTCGGCCGCCCGCCGTGCCCGCAGCAGCGCCTCCAGGGTCTCGCGGCCGAGCGCGGCGAGCGCCGCGGTCCAGGTCTCGCCGTCGTCGCGCCGCTCGCGGCACAGGTCGTCGAAGGCGTCCGCGTACCGTTCGGCGGCGCGCTCGTGATGGCCGGCCTCCTGGTCGGCGACGGCCAGACAGCGCAGCAGGGGCCACTGGGACGGGGCGAGCGTGAGGCCGCGTTCCCAGCTGCGGACCGCCTGGGCCCGGTCGCCGGCGTGCCACTGGGCGACGCCGAGGTGGTACTCGGTGTGCGGGGTGGCCGGGGCGGTCTCCAGCATGTCCCGCCAGTGCGGGGCGACGAGCGTCTCGCCGGGCGGGCGGACGCGGCGCGGCTCGGGCAGGGAGCCGGTGCGCAGCAGTTCCCGCCAGGGTGCCTGCGCCTCGCCGAGAGCGGACTCCGGGAAGGGCGTGCCGGACAGCTTCAGGTCGGCGCGCAGCACTTCGAGCGCGCCCCAGCCGGATCCGGTGGCGAGGTACTCGCCGGGCTCGGCGTCGGCGTACGGCTTCCAGGCCGCGTACGCCTCCTCGACGCGGGTGCGGGGCAGCGCCGCCTCCAGCCGCTCCTCCACCGCCCGGACGGCGTCGCCCCAGTCGCCGTCGTCGCCGTCGTCGCCGCCGGGGGACGTGTCGAGCGGGCCGTACGCCTCCAGCCAGGAGATCTCGCTCTCGGCCTCCATGCGGACGTGTTCGAGCTGGGTGCGGGCGAGGCCGGCCTGGATCTCGCAGTAGCCGTCGGTGCCGGGTTCGGTGAGCCAGCGCTGCCAGGTACGGCCGCCGGGGCGGCTGCCCCACACGAAGAGTTTCCGGCCGCGCAGCACGTCGGTGGAGGTCTGCACCAGTGCGTGCCCGTCGGCGGCCTGCGCGGCGATCCAGCGGCGCCGGCCGTCGGGCATCTCGTAGAAGTAGTCGGCGGCATAAGGGCTGTTGAGCGGGTGGGTGCGGTCGGTGCCGTGGTACGAGGGGACGGGGACGCGGCGCAGCCGGCGCTCGTAGCCGAAATGCCAGGCCTCTTGCGCCGGGGCGAGGATCCTGCGGTCCTCGGGAACGGCGATGTTGGACCACCAGTAGGTGGCGGCGGGCCGCTCGTGCGGGTTGCGGACGCGGACGCCGACGTGGAGGAAGTCGGAGCCGTCCGGGAGCCACAGGTCGACCTGGAAGGGCAGGTCGCGCAGCCGCTCCCACTCCCACAGGCGCAGCATCTCACCGCCGTCGGGGGCGGGGACGCGGGCGGCGTGCAGGGGTGCGCAGGACAGGGTGGTGTGGCCGGTGGCGCCGATGTTCCATTCGATGCCGCCGGAGTACCAGGCGCCGTTGAGGGCGAAGTTGGCGGGCTGGAACACCGGGTTGCGGTAGAGGAGTTCGCGTCCGGTGGGCAGGTGCACGAGGGAGGCGACGCGACCGCCGAGGCCGGGCAGGACGGTGGCGCGCAGCCGGTCGTTCTCGATCACCAGCGCGTCCAGCGTGCGGGGTTCGCGGTGTCTGCCGTATCCGTCGCGGACGCGGACCGGGAGGAGACTGGTCAGTGGCGCGTGGCCGAGCTGGCGGGCCATGTCCCGGGGCATCTCCTCCCGGTCCCGGGCGTCGATGTGGTGGACCTCGTCGAGCGGGCGCAGCGGGGGCAGGGGGTTGTCCGGTCCCAACTGCGCGGCGGGCAGGGTCAGTACCTCACGTCGGATCCTCGTCACGATGACCATGGAACCTCCCGGGGCGCGCCACGGCCAGGGGACGTACGGGTCAGGATTGCGCAAAGGTGCCCACGGCGGCGGCGCGAGGTCTGCGGCCGTCAGCCCGCGGCGCGCGTCCCGGCGGTCGCGGAGCGCATCTCGGCGGTCAGGGCCCAGCGCTCGTGGTCCCGCCAGGCGCCGTCGATGTGGATCATGGCGGGCGAGAAGCCTTCGAGGCGGAAGCCGGCGCCGCGGGCGAGGGCGACGGAGGCGGTGTTCTCGGGCTGGACGTTGATCTCCAGCCGGTGCAGGCCGAGCGGCCCGAACGCGTACCCGATCACCAGGTCCAGCCCCTCGCGCATCAGGCCCCGTCCGGCCGCGTGCGCGAAGGCGCCGTAGCCGAGGGCGCCGCACAGGAAGCCGCCCCGGACGATATTGTTGATGTTGATGAACCCGGCGATGTCCCCGGAGTCCCGCTCGCACACCAGGAACCCGGCCTTGGTCGGGTCCTCGATCAGCCGGCCCGCGTAGGCGGCGTACGCCTCGTCGGTGTCCGGCGGGAACAGCCACGGCCGGTGCAGGTCCTTGCTCTGCCTGGTCCGGGCGGTGAACTCGGGGCCGTCCTCAAGGGTGAAGTGGCGGATGGCCACGCGCGGGCCTTCGGCGAGGTGATGGGGCGCGGTGTGGGGCATCGGGCCAGACTACGCGCGGCGCCTGCCGTGCCGCTCGCGGGAATCGGAACACAGGAGACGGCAGGAGTCACTGGTCACGGCGCTTCACGGCGTACGCCCCGCACAGCGCGCCGAGGGCGCCGGTGGCGAGCAGCGCCGTCCACAGGGGCACGGTGACCTCGGAGCCCAGCAGCCCGATCCGGACGGGCGCGGTGTTCTGGAGGACGAAGACCAGCGTGAGGACCGCGAGGGCGAGCACGGTCATCCGGGTGGGCCCCGTGAGCCGGCCCTTGCCGCCGGTCGCGGCGCCGTTGTCCGGGGTCTTCGGGCTCATGCGACCAGGGTGGGCGCGAGAGCGCCGCCCCGCACGGCGGACGGCGCCCTCCGGGTGACTCGGCCGGCCGGCGGGGACGGCGGCCGGCCGGCTTTCACGACACGGCCTGGCCGCCGACGACCGGCAGCCGCACCACCCCGGTGCCGCCGGGCGCGCTGACCACGGTGACCGGCTTGATGCCCCGGTTGCCGGCGTACGCGTCGTCGCTCGCCGCGCTCACGAAGCGTAGGCAGACTCCGGTAGGCAGATTCAGCAGGGAGGCTCAGAAGGGAGACTCAGTAGGCGGATCCGGGGAGTTCAGCGCAGAGCGGGTTCGTCCAGCGTCAGCGTGCCCGCGTCCGCGTCGAGTTCGGCCGTCACTCCGAAGGGGACGGTCAGCGCGCCCGCGCAGTGCCCGAACCCGAACTCCTCGACGACGGGGACCCCGAGCGGGCCGAGCCGGTCGGCGAGCATCGGCCGCAGGCGGTCGTAGGGGTCGCACTCGTCCCAGGACCCGAGCAGCACCCCGCGCACCCCCTCGAACCAGCCCGAGCGCAGGAGTTGGGTGAGGTAGCGGTCCAGCCGGTACGTCGTCTCGCCCACGTCCTCCAGGCACAGCAGCCCGCCGCTCGCCGAGGGGCGGGCGTGCGGGATGCCGCGTTCGGCGGCGAGCAGGTACAGACAGCCTCCGAGGGTGACCCCGCGGGCCCGGCCGGGGACGAGGGCCCGGCCACCGGCGGAGCCGATGGTGCGCACCGTCTCCGGCGCGAACAGCGTGGCCCGCAGATGGTTCTGTGCGCGTTCGTTCTTGATGAAGTCGATGCCGGCGGCCATCGGCCCGTACAGGGTGACGAGGCCGAGGCGGGTGGCGATGGCCTCGTGCAGGACGGTCAGGTCGCTGAAGCCGACGAACAGCTTGGGGCCGGCGGCGCGCATCGCCTCGAAGTCGAGCAGGTCGATCATCCGCTGGACGCCGTAACCGCCGCGGGCGCACAGCACCGCGTCCACCGCCGGGTCGCACCAGGCGTTCTGGAAGTCGGCGGCCCGGTCGGCGTCCGAGCCCGCGAGGTAGCCGAACTCCTCGTGCCGGTCGAGCACATGAGGGGCGACGACGGGGTCGAGGTCCCAGCCGCGCAGCACGTCGAGGCCGGCCTCCAGCCGCTCCTCGGGCACCGGCCCGCTGGTCGCGACGACGGCCACGCGCGCTCCGGGTGCCAGCCTCGCGGGCCGTACCAGCTCTCTCATGTGCGCAGCTCCAGCGTCGGGACATCGGGCACGTCCAGGCCGAACACCTGGGCGTACAGGGACAGTTCGGCCTCCAGGGCGCGCACCATCGTGTCCGCCCGGCGAAAGCCGTGCCCCTCGCCCTCGAAGGTGAGGAAGGCGTGCGGCACGCCCCGGCCCTGGACCCGGGCGAGGAAGCGTTCGCTCTGCGCGGGCGGGCAGATGACGTCGTCCAGGCCCTGCAGCAGCAGGAAGGGGGCGGTGAGCCGGTCGGCGTGCGCGGCGGGCGAGCGCTCGGCGTACCGGGCGGGCACCTCGGCGAGCGGGCCGACCAGCGACTCCAGGTAGCGGGACTCGAAGTCGTGGGTCTCCCCCGTGGCCCAGGAGGTGAGGTCGAGGACGGGGTAGATGATCGTGCCGCAGGCGTAGACGTCGGTGGTGGTCAGGGACACGGCGGTGGTCCAGCCGCCCGCGCTGCCGCCCCGGATCGCCAGCCGGCCGGGGTCGGCGGTGCCCTCCTCGGCGAGGGCGAGCGCGACGGCCGCGCAGTCCTCGACGTCGACCACGCCCCACTGCTCCCGCAGCCGCTCGCGGTATTCGCGGCCGTACCCGGTGGAGCCGCCGTAGTCGACCTCGGCGACACCGATGCCCCGGGAGGTGAAGTAGGCGATGTCGAGGTCGAGAACGAGCGGCACCCGGCTGGTCGGCCCGCCGTGCGCCCAGATCACGTAGGGCGGCAGTTCTCCGTCGGGTGCGGTGCGGCCGGGGTGGTGGGGCGGGTAGACGTGGGCGTGCACCTCGCGGCCTGCGGGGCCGGTGAAGGTGCGGATCCGCGGTTCCGGGTAGTAGGCGGGGTCGACGGCGTCCTGGTGGCGGGCGCCGATCGCGCGGGCGCGGCCGGTACAGGTGTCCAGTTCGACGACCTCGTACGCGGTGCGCGGGCTGGCGCCGACCGCGACGACGCGGGTGCCGTGGGTGGCGAGGGTGGCGGCGAACTCGGTCCATGGTCCGGCGGCGTCGACGACCTCGCCGGACTCGGGGTCCAGTATCCCGAGCAGGGTCGAACCACGCCCGTGCACGACCGCGATCAGCCCGTTGTCCAGCGGCGCGAACCAGCGCGAGCCGAGCTTCCACAGCGCCCCGCCGAACTCCTCCTCGCGGGGGCACAGCGGGGTGCCGTCGCGGTACAGGTTCCACCAGCCGCTGCGGTCGCTCGCGTACAACAGGGCGCCGTCCGGGGCCCATTCCACCTGCGCGACGGACTCCTCGGGCCCGCCCGCGACGGTGTGCACCGCGTGCAGGGTGCCGTCGTCGCCGACCTCGCCCACACACAGCTGAGTCCCGTCCCAGGGCATCCGCGGGTGGTCCCAGGCGAGCCAGGCGGCCCGGCGCCCGTCGGGCGAGAGGCGGGGGCCGGTGACGAACCGGTGCCGCTCCTCGGTGAGTTCGCGTACGGCGGCCCGGTCCTCGGCGGCCGAGCCGTCCAGCGGTACGGCGGCCAGGACGCGCCGCACGTCACCGGGTCCGTCCCCGGTGAACTCCTCCAGCACGCACCACACTTCGCCCCGTGCGAGGTCCACGCGCGGCTCGGCCCAGCGCAGTCCGCCGCCCACCGAGGACAGCGGGGTCAGCGGGACGGGCTCGCCGCCGCCCTCGTACCGGTACAGCCGCTGGTCGGCGAAGTGGGTGAACACCACGAGCGGGACGCCGTCGCGCACGTCCCCGTGCCAGGGCCGGCCGCCGTACTCGATGACCCGGCTGCGCACGTTCCACGGCGCGGGCAGCACCGACTCCTCGGTGCCGGCCGCGGTGCGCCGCACCAGGGCCCGGCGGCCACCCTCGGCGGGCCGGGGCTCGGTCCACCAGACCTCGTCCCCGACGAAGGCCACCCACTCGGGCTGCCCGTCGTGCGCGGCGGCCAGCGCCGCGTCGATGGGCGAGGGCCAGGAACCGTACGCCGACGTGAGCAACTCGTCCCCCTTTGTCTCCAGCACCCTCTCCCCCTCGTCTAGGCCGTGCGCAGGAACCGGTCGAGCACCCGGACGCCGAAGTGCAGCGCCTCGACGGGCACCCGCTCGTCGACGCCGTGGAACAGCGCCTGGTAGTCGTAGCCCTCGGGCAGCTTCAGCGGCGAGAAGCCGTAGCCGGTGATGCCGAGCCGCGAGAACTGCTTGGCGTCGGTGCCGCCGGACATGCAGTACGGCACCACGTGTCCCTCGGGCGCGAACTCCTCCACCGCCGCACGCATCCGGGCGTAGGTCGGCGAGTCCACGGGGGCCTGAAGGGCGACCTCGCGGTGGTCGAACTCCCAGTCGACGTCCGGCCCGGTGAGCCGGTCCAGCGTGCTGGTGAACTCCTCCTCGCCGCCCGGCAGACAGCGTCCGTCGACGAAGGCGACGGCCTCGCCGGGGATCACGTTCACCTTGTAACCGGCGTCCAGCATGGTCGGGTTGGAGCTGTTGCGGACGGTCGCCTCGACCAGCTTGGCGGCCGGGCCGAGCTTCTCCAGCAACCGGTCGACGTCGCCGAAGTCCGGCTCGATGCCGTAGAGCGCGGCGAGTTCGGTGAGGGCGGCCCGTACGGTCGGGGTCAGGCGCAGCGGCCACGCGTGCTCGCCGATGCGGGTGACGGCGGCGGCGAGGCGGGTCACCGCGTTCTCGTGGTTGACCTTGGAGCCGTGCCCGGCCCGGCCGCGCGCGGTGAGCTTGAGCCAGCCGGTGCCGCGCTCCCCCGCCGCGATCGGGTAGATCTCGCGTCCGGCGCCGTCGTGGAAGGTGAACGCGCCGGACTCGCTGATGCCTTCGGTGCAGCCCTCGAACAGTCCGGGATGCCGGTCGGCGAGGAACCCGGAGCCGTCCTCGGCGCTGGCCTCCTCGTCGGCGGTGAACGCGATGACGAGGTCGCGGCGGGGCCGTACCCCCTGCCGGGCCCAGGCGCGGACGACCGCCAGGATCATCGCGTCCATGTTCTTCATGTCGACGGCGCCGCGCCCCCACACCACACCGTCACGGACCTCGCCGGAGAACGGGTGCACGCTCCAGTCGGCGGCCTCGGCCAGCACCACGTCGAGGTGGCCGTGGACCAGCAGCGCGTCGGCGGACGGATCCGTGCCGGCGAGCCGGGCGACCACGTTGGTCCGCCCCGGCGTCCGCTCCAGCAGCACCGGCTCCAGGCCCGCCCCGGCCAGCCGCTCGGCCGCGTACTCGGCCGCCGGCCGCTCCTGGCAGTCGCCGCCGCCCCGGTTGGTGGTGTCGATCCGGATCAGGCCGGAGGTGAACTCGACGACCTCGTCCAGGGCCTGCTGGTCAGCCATACTGCTCCTCCACGGCTGCCGAGGCGATCGTGGTGACCGCCTTGAACGTACGGATCCCCTCGTACATGGTCGCGGTGGTGTACGCGACCTTCCGCTCCCCGACGCGGGCGACGCCCGGGACGACGGTGGCGGCCATCGCCAGGTGCTCGGCGTCGAACTCCACCGCGACGGTGAACGGCCCGGCCTCCACCGGCGCGTGACGGACCGCGAGGCGCGCGCCCTCCTTGGCGGCGGCGCGGATGTCGGCGGCGGTGCGGGCGGGGGTGCGGCACACCGCCGCGTAGCGCGACACATGGTCCTTGACGGCGACCTTCGGCGCCTCGGGCGCGTAGCCGAGCGCGTCCTCGCAGGCCACGTCGTCGCCGGTGACCAGGACGACCGGGACGCCGTACTCGGCGACGACGTGCGCGTTGAGCAGGCCCTCGCTCGCGCGGACGTCGTTCAGCCACACCCCGGTGATCTGGTTGGCGAGGTAGGTGTGGGCGAGGACGCCCTCCATGCCGGCGGCGGCGTGGTAGCCGACGAACGCGATGCCGTCCACGTCGCCGTGCTGGACGCCCTCCACCATGGACAGCGCCTTGTGCCGCCCGGTGAGCATCTCGACCCGGTCGTCGAGCTGTTCCAGGAGCAGGTTGCGCATGCTCCAGTGGGCCTCGTTGACCAGGACCTGGTCGGCGCCGCCGTCGAGGAAGCCCAGAGCGGCGGCGTTCACGTCCGAGGTGAACATCGACCGGCACCGCTCCCACTGCGGCGTGCCCGGCAGCACGTCGGCCGGCCAGGTGACACCGGTGGCCCCCTCCATGTCCGCACTGATGAGGATCTTCATGCGGGGCACGTTACGCGTCCGGTGGGCGGCAGGGCTACGACATGACGCCCCCGACCTCAGCCGTGACCGTTTCCGGGCCCGGCACCTCCCTGTCTGATCCAGATCTCGAAGTGCCCGCCGCCCGTCGACGTCCGGTACGGCAGCGATCCGGTCAGCCGGTAGCGTCCGCTGGAGCGCATCTCCTGGCGCACCGCCTCCTCGGCCGCGGGCAGCCCGCCGGAGTAGTTCAGGACCACGCCGTCGAAGTAGCCGTCGCGCACGGCCGCGCGGTACCCGGGGATGCCGGACAGATGGCGGCCGTCCGGGGTCTTGTAGTCGATGAAGAAGAAGGACAGCCAGTCCTGGTAGGAGGTGCGGCGCTCGCGGCTGAGGTAGTAGACCGGGCCCTCCTTCGGATCGCCCAGCCAGTGCTGTCCGGGGCGCACCGTGTAGGACAACTGCGGGATCAGGTAGCGGGTGTCGGGCCAGCTGCCGAAGTAGGCGGCGGACTGGCTCAGGCCCAGGGTGAGGGCGACGACCCCGATGGCGATGCCCCACTGCGGGAACTTGAGGTGGGCGCCCATCAGCCGGGTCACCCCGACGCCCGCCATGGGCGCGGCGAAGAACAGCCCGAAGCCGATGTGCTTCTGCAGGGACGTCTCGGTCTGCAGATGGATCTGGTAGGCGGGCGCGAGCAGCGCGGTGCCGGTGAGCAGCACTCCCAGGCAGGTGCGCCAGCGCCGGCCGGGCACGGCACGGCGCCAGCCGGGTATCTCGCTCAGCCGGGCGGTGCGCGCGTAGGTGACCGTGCCGACCAGGGCGACGGCGACGAGCAGTCCCGCCCAGCGGCCGGTGTCCTGGATGATCTGCCAGGCGGGGGTGCCGCCGTGGGCGCGGGCGGTGGTGGTGCTCTGGATGGCCGTCAGATAGCCGCTGGCCGCGAGGCCGCCGAACAGCACGGCGAGGGTGGCCGCGCTGAAGACCGCGCCGTGCACCAGGGCCCGGCGCACATGGTGGTGCCGGTAGGCGGCCAGCACGTACAGCAGGACCAGGGTGGGCAGGAACAGCGCGGAGGCGTACTTCACGGCGACCGCGAGCGCGGCGACGAACCCGACCGGCACGGCGTACGCCCAGTGCCGGGGCGCGATCACCACCAGGAGCCAGGCGGTCAGGGCCAGCAGGCAGACCGCCATGGCGTCGTACGTGGCGAAGTGGCCGAGGAACAGGGTCGGCATGGAGACGGCGAACAGCGCACCGGCGCACAGCCCGGCGCGCTCGTTGAACAGCCGCCGGGTCAGCCCGTACAGGCAGGCGGTGGCGGTCAGCATGAACAGCAGACTGAGCGCGCGGACCCCGGCGAGGCCGAGGACGGAGTCGACGGCCGCGGCCAGCACCGGGTACAGGACGGGGGCGCCCGAGAAGTAGGCGTCGAAGCCGCCGAAGTCCGGTTTCCCGTAGAAGAGACGGCCGATCTCCACGTGGCCGGCGTACACGTACAGCGCCTCGTCCTCGAAGGCGGAGTTGGTGAGCCGGAGCGACAGCACGGCCTGCACGAGCAGGATGACGGCGAGCAGCGCGAGGCCCACCATGCGGCGCCGGCGCCCGGTGTCGGCGGCCCAGCCCATCAGGGCGGGCGGCGGCAGGGTCCAGCCGGGCAGGGGCTCCTCGACGAAGGAGAAGCCGGGGTCCGCCTCCGTAGGCGGGGGTGGCAGGACCCGCAGCTGCATGGTCCGTTCGTGCACCGGGAGCGGCGGTGGTGCGGACGCGTCGTCGCTCCCGTCGAGCCAGTCGTGGCCCTCGGTGTCGGTGCGAGCCTTGGTCGGGGGCTCGGTGTGGGTCATGTTCTTCTCGTCTACTTCAGGGCGGTGAAGTCGAGGCCGTAGGCGGGGTTCTGGGCTGCCGTGCGGAACGCGGCGAGGGTGTCGGGGCTGCTGTCGACCCGCCAGTCCGTCTCCTTGTCCAGGTCGAACCAGATGAAGCCCACGATGTCGCGGCGGTCGGCGACGGTCTTCAGCAGCTCGGTGATCTGCGCGCTCTTGCGGGGGTTGGGCTGGGCGCCCGTCTCGGCCAGCAGGAACGGGCGCTGCGTGAACGTCCTGACCTGCTGGAAGGTGGGTCCGAACAGGCCCTGGAAGTCCTGGGCGCCGGAGCGCGCGTAGTAGCCGACGACGCCGATCCAGTCGACGTAGCCGTCCCCGGGGTAGAAGGGCTTGAGGGCCACCTGGGGCACGGGGTTGATGACGTTCGGGCTCCAGACCCAGATGACGGTGGAGACGCCCTCGTCCTGGAAGACGTCGTGCACATGGCGCCACGCCTTCACGAACTGCGCGGGGGTCGCGTCCTTGGTGCCCCAGGGGTACCAGGCGCCGTTCATCTCGTGGGCGAAGCTGATGGCCACGGGCACGTTGACGGCGCGCAGGGTGCGGGCGGTGTCGACGATGTACGCGTCCTGGCTGCCGTCGGCGATCTGGGCGAGGGTCGCCTTGTGGGGCTCCCAGGCGATGTACGGCATCTGACCGTTGTTCCACACGGCCCGGGTCTGGTCGGCCTGGAGCGCGTCGCCCCAGCCGAGGTAGTACTCCAGCATGGTCGGGTTGCGCCCGACCTGGGAGGCGTAGCGGCTGACGGGGCCGAGGTCCTTGGGGACGCCGTCGAAGGTGGCGCCGAAGTACTTCTTGCCGGGGTGCAGCAGCGGGGTGACGTCGTACGGCTGAGGATGCGCGTACAGCTTGCCGCCGCCCGGCATGGTCGCGGCGGGCTGGGCGCCGTCGCCGCCGGCGCCGACGGGCTTCTCACCGGAGCTGACGCAGCCCGACAGGCAGACGATCGCGGTCAGCAGGGCCGCCAGCGTCCGGGCGAGGGTGGCCTTCACGCGGTCACCTCCTTGGGCTGGATCAGTACCCGGCCGACGGCCACCGCGTAGAACAGCCCGGAGGCCAGCATCAGCGCGAAGTTCTCCGGGTGGGCGCCGTTCATCCGCCACAGGGCGAGGGCCGGCCAGAGCACGGCGGTGGGGGCGCTCCACAGCCACATGCCGCCCCAGAAACGCCGGGTCTTGTTCTTCTTCGCACCGCTGGAACCGGTGGGCTGCCAGCCCATCGGGCGTCGGCGTACGACGTCCCAGATGGCGAAGACGTGCGCCCAGCCGTACATCACCCGGGTCGCCCAGGCCTCAAGACGGTAGGGGTTGCGGTGCCACAGCGGGTAGACGACGGTCAGGTAGAGCAGGCTGGGCAGCACCATCCAGTAGTTGGTGGCCTGCAGCTGGTCCGGGTAGTGGATCAGCAGGGTCAGCGCGATCAGCGGCGTGGTGAAGGTGAGCAGCGCCGTCTCGATGTAGTAGATGAACCCGGACATGTAGCAGAGCCGGCTGGCGAAGCGCATCTTCACCTGCCAGAACTCGCGCAGGCTGCCGAGCATGCTCATGGAGGCCATGCACCAGCGGTACTGCTGGTTGTAGTAGGCGCCCACGCTGTCCGGGCACATGCCGGTGGACAGCGCGAGCGGGACGTAGTGCAGGTCCCAGCCGCGGGCCCGCAGGTCGAAGCCGGTGTGCATGTCCTCGGAGTGCTCGATGAGGCTGGTGCCGCCGATCTCGTCCAGGGCGGCACGCCGGTACACCGCGCAGGAGCCGACGCAGATGGAGCCGTCGCTGCGCTGCCGGGAGACCTGCACCGAGCGGTAGAACAGCTCCTGGACGGCGCCGGCGCCGCGCTCGATCCAGTTCTGCTGGTCCAGCACGCGGAAGAACTGCGGGGACTGGACGATGGCGCAGCGCGGGTCGGCGTCCAGGTACGGCAGCAGTTCGTGGAGCAGGTCGGGGCGCGGGACGAAGTCGGCGTCCAGGATGAGGATCGCCTCGCCGCTGGAGCGCTCGAAGCCGTGGCGGAGGTTTCCGGCCTTCTTCATCCAGCCCCGATTGGGCCGCACCAGGTGGCGGAAGCCGAAGTCGGCGGCCATGGCCGCCGCTTCCGCGCTGTCCCCGTCGTCGAGCACCAGGACCTCGACGTGGCCCGGATAGGTGTCGGCCAGGATCCGCACATGGCGCCAGGTGTTGTGCAGCACCTCGATGGGCTCCCCGCACACCGGCAGGAAGACGTCGACGCTCGGGTGGTGCGGCGGCTGCCAGTCGCGCACCAGGCGGCGGTGGCCCTTGAGGTCGAAGCTGGGGGCGAACGCCTCCAGGCGCATGGATATCAGGAATCCGACGACGGCCAGCAGGAGGGTGGGCGCGAACACCCAGATCCACACGCTGTGCCGGGCCGTGTCGGCCTGGCTGAGCAGCACGCAGACGAAGCCGATGAGGGAACTGGACGTCAGCACCCAGGTGTGGCGCTTGACGTAGCTGTACTTCTCCCGCTCGTCGGGCGGTGTCGGCAGCAGCCCCTCGGGGGCCGTAAGGCGCCCCGAGCGCGGAGCACGCCGCCGCCCCCGGCTGCGTACTTCGGCCGTGCGGACGGTCACGTGTGAGGCCCCCCTCTACACCTGCGGGTGCACCTTCGGGTGCTTGTGCGAAGGGAATGCTATAGGACAGGTCTTCACGGATGAGACACGACCGCGTCACGGCGGGGTGGGTTCCGTGGCGGACACCGGCCGGGCGGGGCCGGATCCGGCCAGGTGGGGGGCTATGCGCGTGGGGCGGCGGCACCGTGCCGTCCGCCCCGCGCCGCCCGGTCTCAGGGAGTCCGGGCCCCGCTCACTTCCCGGCGAGCACGAACCAGCGTGCGGGCAGGTCGATGCGGGTGCCGTCGGCGAGGTTCTCGGTCTGCGGCAGGACCGTCTCGCCGGTGGCGAGGATGTCCAGGCCGGCGTCGGCGAGCAGTTCGGGGATCTCCTCGTCCCCGGCGTCGGCGGGCTTGAGGCCGTGCTCGAAGACCCGGCGCAGCTTGGGTCCGGGACCCTCGGGGCCGGAGGCGGCGTGCTTGAGGACGTTCCGGGAGCCGGAGGTGAGTTCGACGACGAACGCGCGTCCCGCACTGCCGATGATCTCGGCGACGGCGGCGGCCACGGCGGCACGCGCCCCCGGTTCGCTCTGGTGGATGACGGCACGCATGTAGACGTTGCTGTCGCCGAGCCGGGTGTGCAGGGCGCGTACGGCCTCGGTGTCGGTGAGGTCGAGCTGCTGGAACTCGATCGTGTCGTCGGCGACGGCTCGGCGGGCGTGCTCGACGGCCGCGTGCGAGAGGTCGACGCCGACGGCGCGGGCGAACCGGGTGGCGAGGTAGCGGGTCTGGGTGCCGTTGCCGCAGCCGAGGTCGACGATGGTGCGGGCGGTGTCGGCGTACGGCAGGAGCAGTTCGCTGTGCGGTTCGGCGGTGAGGGACGGGTCGGAGTCCCAGATCGCCTCGCCCGTCTCGTCCGACGTCTCGCGCCAGTAACTCTCCCAGGAGTTGCGGTAGTTGTCCGAAACGTTCATTGCGATCTCCCCACGGTCGGTTCCGTGATCGGGATATCGCGGTCGGTGCGTCCACGGCAAGAGGGCGGGCCCGTTCCGGGGGGTTCGTTCGGTGGGGTTCGTTCCGTGGGGTTCGCTGGGCGGGGCCCGTTCGGCAGGGCCCCGTTCAGTGGCCTCCGGTGAGGGACTGCTCGAACCAGACGGTCTTGCGGTGGCCGCTGGTGGTGGCGCCCCATTCGCGGGCCAGGCGGCTGACCACGCGCAGACCGCGCCCGGACTCGTCGGACGGGCCGACGGCCAGCATGGCGGGCAGGGCGGGCTCGTCGTCGGTGACCTCGAACAGCAGCGCGTCGGTGCGCACGAGACGCAGTCCGACCGTCCCGCCTGTGCCGTGCCGGACCGCGTTGGTGACGACCTCGCTGACCAGCAGCTGTGCCGTCTCGACGGCCCCCGGCAGCCCCCAGCGATCCAGTTGCCCGCGGACCAGCCCGCGCGCCCTGGCCACTTCGCGCGGATCGGCGTCGAGCCGCCACTCGGCGACGTGGTCGCCCGGGATGCCGTTGAGCCGGGCCATGAGGAGGGCGACGTCGTCCTTGCGGCCACCGTGGGTGTTGAGGGCGCGGATGATGGTGTCGCAGGCGTCGTCCATGGAGGCGGCGGGGTGCGCCGCGGACTCGCAGAGCGCGGCGAGGCCTTCGCCGATGTCGGAGCCGCGCACCTCGACCAGGCCGTCGGTGCACAGGACCAGCCGGTCACCGGGCCGGACGCGGATCACGGCGGACTCGAAGGGGACACCGCCGACGCCGACGGGAGCGCCGGTGGGCAGGTCGATCAGTTCGCTGCTGCCGTCCTCGGCGCGCACCAGCACGGGCGGGATGTGCCCGGCGTTGGCGAGCCGCACCTCGCCGCGGATGGGGTCGTAGACGGCGTACAGGCAGGTGGCGAGGTAGTTCTCGCCGAGCCTGCGGGCCAGGTCGTCGAGGTTGCGCAGGAGTTGGACCGGCGGGGTCTCCATGGCGGCCATGGTCTGCACGGCCGTACGCAACTGGCCCATCATCGCCGCGGAGTTGAGGCCATGGCCCATGACGTCGCCGACGACGAGCGCGGTGCGGGAGCCGGGCAGCTTGATGGTGTCGAACCAGTCGCCGCCGATCCGTCCGAGCCGGGTGCCGGGCAGATAGCGGGTCGCCACGTCACAGCCGGGCATCCGCGGGGTGACCTGCGGCAGCATGCTGTCCTGGAGGGTGTCGGCGACGTTCTCCTGGTACGTGTACATGCGGGCGTTGTCGAGCACGAGACCGGCGCGTGCGGCGAGTTCGGCGCCGGTGGTGCGGTCCATGTCGTCGAACGCGGGGCGGTCGGGGCGGCGCATCAGGACCATGAAGCCGAGGACCACGTTGCGCGCCTTGAGCGGGACGATCAGCAGGGAACGTCCGCCGATGAGGGGCCGCAGGTCGCGCTTCTCGAACTCGCCGGAGATCCGCTCGGACAGTTCCTCGGTGACGCGCGGGATGAGGACCGGTTCGCCCGTGACCATGCAGGTGTAGAACGGGGTGTGTTCGGGGAAGGCGAACGCCTCGCCGACCGGCACGGTGTCGTCCCAGCGGCCCGGTTCGTCGTTGTGCTCGACCCAGACGCGGTGCATCACCGTGGTCGCGTCGGGCGGGCCGTCCGGGAAGCCCTCGCCGGCCAGGACCGCCGAACGCAGATGGGTGCCGGCGAAGTCGGCGAAGCGGGGCACGGCGGCGCTGGTGACCTCGCGGATGGTCTCGCCGAGGTCGAGGGAGGTGCCGATGCCGGAACTGACCTCGTTGAGGAACTCGAGCCGCTCGCGCACGGCGGCGTACTCGAGGTCCCGTTCGGCGCCGACGGGAACGACCGGGGCCGTGCGCTGGCGGGGGACGAGGACGGGCTCGGGGCGGGAGACGAGGACGGGCTCGGGGCGGGCGCGTCCGGCGCGCCGGGGCACACCCCAGTACGGGGTGACGGGCACCCTGTCGAACTGGCTGAACTCCAGGACCGGATAGCCGAGTTCGAGGATCTGGGAGACGATGTGGCTGCTCGGTCCCGGACCCATGTTGGGCAGGATCTCGGGCAGGCGTCGCTCCAGTTCGTCGGAGGCGGGAAGGTCGCCGTGGTGGGCGAAGCCGGGCGAGACGCGTCGGGTGCTCTCGTCGTCGTAGCCGCGCCCGTCGCGCAGCGGGGTGGCGTCGGCGGCGAGCACCAGCAGCCGGAACGGCCCGGGGCCGACCAGCGGGTAGGCCCACCACAGCACGTCGACCCGCCCGCCGTCGGCGCCTTCGGGGTCGGGCACGCCGGACCCCGGCACGCCGGACCCGGGGGCGTCGGGGGCGGGTTGTCCGCCCCGGCGGGAGGCGTCCTGCGGGAAGACCCGGGCGCGGCCCGCGCTCGGGTAGGCGGTGCGGCCGGCGAGGAAGCCCTCCGGATCGGGGCCGAGCCCGTCCTCCGTCTCGTACCGTGCGTAGCCGCCGGGCCGCTCGTCGCCCGCGTGGTCGTCGCAGAACGCGCCGGAGACCGGCAGCAGGTCGACGGCGGGGCGCCCGACGGCGTCCTCACGGCTCGCGCCGAACAGCCTGCGGGCGCCGCTGCTCCAGTGGGAGACCAGTCCGTCGCGGTCGACGACGACCACGGCCAGCGGGATCCGGCCCGCCGCGGCGTCACCGGCGCCGCTGCCGGGAGGTGTGTCCCGCTCGCTGCCATGGTCCATGGCCCAGGCCCTCTCTCCCCACGGCTGTCCGCAAACGATCTGTGCCGCCCGCCACTACGGTACGGCGGCCGTCGGTCGCGATGTGCGGCAATCCTGGAATTGGCCGTGCCGGGCGGCACCGGCGCGCGGACCGGCCCCCTGGGGGCGCCCCGCTCAGTCCTCGTGGCCCAACTGGAGGTCCCGTTCCGTGCGGCCGCCGCCCGCGACCTGCAAAACCGTGGCGACCGGCGGGTAACCGGCGGCGATGACGGTGTACTCGCCGGAGGACAGGTCCACGAAGCGGAACGTTCCGTCGGCTCCGGTGGTGAGGGTGTCGACGACGTTCCCGGCGGCGTCGAGAAGGGTGACGCGGGCGTCCTCGACCGGCCGTCCGCCGCCCGCGCGGACGGTGCCCTTGAGGACGGCGCCGCCGGCGAGTTCGACGTCCTGCCGGGTCTCCCGGGCGGCCTGCACGGTGACGGGGAGGGCGGCGGGGCGGAAGGCGGGGGCGCTGGAGGCGAGGGTGTACTCGCCGGCGACCAGTTCGGTGATGACGTAGCCGCCCTCGCGCCCGCTGCGGGTGGTGGCGACGACCTCGCCGTGCACGTTGGTGAGGGTGACGGTGGCGTCGCGCACGGGGGTGCCGTCGGCGGTGAGCACGCTGCCGGCGAGGCGTCCCGCGCCGCCGAGGACGACGTCGAGTTCGACGGGCCGCTCGCCGACCGTGACCGAGACCGCCTGCGGCTGGTGGCCGCCGGCCGCGGCGATCAGCACGTAGGACCCGGAGCCGGGCGTGGCGAGCGCGTAGCGGCCGTCGTCGCCGCTGGCGCCCCGGCCGATCTGCTGTCCGGCGACGTCGATGAGGGTGAGGGCCGCGCGGGGCACCACGGTCCCGTCGGGGTGCTGCACCGTGCCGCAGACGGGGATCCCGGCGGCGTACGAGGCGCGGTGGGCGTGGGCGTGCGCGTGGGCGGCGGCTCCGGCCGGCGGCTCGGGGCGGGCCCCCGGGATCGAGGCGTTGAGCGGCGCGGTATCCGGGTCGGTGGCGGGGGCGTTGTGGGACACCAGGGGTTTCTCCTTGAGGAAGAAGGCGATGAGCAGGCCGACGAGGAGCACCGGGACGAGGTAGAGGAAGATCCGGGGCATCGCGTCGGCGTAGGCGCGGATGTAGGCGTCGCGCAGGGCCGCCGGCAGCGCGTGGACGAGCTGCGGGGTGAGGGACTCGGGGTCGGGCAGGCCGGCGCTCGCGCGCGGGGGGAGTTCCTCGCGCAGGGAGCCGGTGAGCCGGTCGGCGAAGAGGGTGCCGAAGACGGCGGCGCCGACGCTGCCGCCGATCTGCCGGAAGTAGTTGTTGGCGCTGGTGGCGGTGCCGAGGTCGGCGGGGCGCACGGAGTTCTGCACGGCGAGCACCAGGACGGGCATGACCAGGCCGATGCCGGCGCCGAGCACGGCCATCCAGATGCTGTACTGCAGCCGAGGTGTGCCGATGTCGAGGCGGGACAACAGCCACATGCCGACGGCGGACAGGGCGCCGCCGAGGAGGGGGAAGATCTTGTAGCGGCCGGTGTGGCTGATGAGTTGTCCGCCGATGATCGAGGCGCCGACGATGCCGGCCATCATCGGCAGCATCAGCAGTCCGGACCCGGTGGCGCTGGCTCCGTCGACCATCTGCAGGAAGGTGGGCAGGTAGCTGGCGGCGCCGAACAGGGCGACGCCGATCACCAGGCCGACCAGAGCGGTGACGTTGAAGACGGGGTCCCGGAACAGCCGCAGCGGGATGAGGGGTTCGGCGGCGAAGTGTTCGGCGACGAGGAAGAGGACGACCGCGGCGAGCGCGCCCGCGCCGAGCCCGAGGATCTGCCGTGAGCCCCAGGCGTATTCGGTGCCGCCCCAACTGGTCAGCAGGACCAGGCAGGTGGAGGCCGCGGCGAGCAGCAGGGCGCCGAGGACGTCGAGGCGGGCGCGGACCCGCGTCCGGGGCAGTTTGAGGACCACGGTGACGACGGCGAGGGTGACCAGGCCGAAGGGCACGTTGATGTAGAAGCACCAGCGCCAGGAGAGGTGGTCGGTGAAGTAGCCGCCGAGCAGGGGCCCCGCGACGGAGGCGAGGCCGAACGCGGCGCCGATCAGGCCCATGTAGCGGCCGCGTTCCCGGGGCGGCACGATGTCGGCGATGATCGCCTGCACACCGATCATGAGCCCGCCCGCGCCGACGCCCTGCACGGCGCGGAAGGCGATCAGCTGGTCCATGCTCTGCGCCCGTCCGGCGAGCGCGGAGCCGACGACGAAGACCAGGATCGCGAACTGGAAGACGCCCTTGCGGCCGAAGAGGTCGCCGACCTTGCCGTACAGCGGCAGGCCGATGGTGGAGGTGAGCAGGTAGGCGGTGATCGCCCAGGACATCTTGTCCAGGCCGTGCAGTTCGCCGACGATCTTCGGGAGCGCGGTGGCGACGATCATCTGGTCCAGCGCGGCGAGGAGCAGCGCCAGCATGAGGCCGAGGAAGACCAACCGCACACGGCGCGGGGCGAGTCCGGCGGCGCCGGCCGGTGGGGGCGGTGCGGGAGGCTCGGCCGTCGCCGTGACCGGCTCGTCCCGCACCAGAGTCGTCCCGCCCACGTACCGCTCCCCTCGTCGCACCTGTCGCACATTTCCCGCGTAAGGCGACAACTGCGAACAAGTACGGCGAGTTACGGCATGGCCGTGGTTCGTGAGGAGATCCACTCGAACCGGTGAGGGATCGTGAGCGGAGCAACGCCCCCTCACCGGTGGGTGTTTGGGGCTACTTCCCGACCTCGGTGGCGAGCCGGGCGAGGATCCCGTCGTAGATCCGGCCGAGCCCCTTGGGCGCGAACGTCTTCTCGAAGAAGCCGCCGATGCCGCCGGCCCCCGTCCAGGTGGTCGTGACGACGACCCGGGAGCTGCCCTCGCCGGCGGGGGTGACGCGCCAGGTGGTGACCATCGACGAGTTGCGGTCCTTCTCGACCAGCTCACCGTCGGTGGGCTCGCTGACCTCCAGGAGGCAGTCGCGCACCCGCTTGCTGGTGGCCTGGAGCTTCCAGTGGACGAGGGTGCCCTCGCCGTCGCCGCCCTCGCGCACCTCGTACTCGCTGAACTGCTCGGGCAGCAGCTTCTGCCGCGTGCCGCTGTAGTCGGCGAGCGCGTCGAACACCGTGTCCGCGTCCGCTGTGACGACCCGCTCGGTAGTGGCTTCGACCTGCGCCATCGCGTTCCTCCAGGACCTGTTCTCTCGGGACGGGGACAAGCCAACCACCCTCGCACCCGGCCGCCCAAATCGGGGGTCGCACGATCATGGGAACAGATGTTCTATTGTGTGCGACGAGCTACCGAGGAGGCGTCATGCGCTGGGAGAACCTCACCGTGGAGTCCGAGGAGTCCGCCGGTCACGGCCGGGCCGCCGATGCCGCGCTGTTCGGCGCGGACGCCGTCACGACCCGCACCGTCGACACGCCCGAGTTCCGCGGAATCACCTTCCACGAGATCCGGGCCCGCTCGATCCTGAACCGGGTCCCCGGCGCCTCGCGCATGCCGTTCGAGTGGACGGTGAACCCGTACCGCGGTTGCTCGCACGCGTGCGTGTACTTCACTTCATGACCCTATTGAGCCCGGGAGGGCCGATGCTCAGCACTCCGAACGCGGACAAGGCCTGGAAAGGCATGACGAGGTCATTCCCGACCCCGGAGGCGCCAGGCCAGTATGCCGCCCCGAGCAAGGCGGAGAGGACGGCTTACGCCGTGCTGCTGCATGGACCGGATGCACGCTCAGGCGGCGCCGACGCGAGTCAGTGGCTGCTGCTGCGCGACCGCACAGCCAAGCGCCTGTAACCGACGCACCAGCAGCAGCCACACTTCAGGGACGCGCCAGTCGCCAAGACACCATCGAGGTAATCCTGCACCGGCCCGTACAGGCCACGCGGAACCAGCCTGCGGACAATCGCCCCGCGAGGCCCAGACGACCCCTGTGACTTCCCTGACGCTCACCGGAGCGATTCCGTGTGTGCGCTCAGGTCAGCGCAGGCCGTCTGTGTCGTCGTGGTCTTCCCCGACCGGGAGAGGCCGACGGTCGTCCCCGGGGTCCTCGCCGCGGAGGACCGCGGAGGATGCTTCTCGGAAGTTGAGCCTGAGCTGCTCTTCTGACGACGTCTCGCCATGGACATCTTCGAGTTCCGGTGGTGTCCCAGGATGTTCTGGTCGAGGTTCTCGCCCGCGTCGAAGCTCAGGGTCAGGTCCCCGGCGGCGTCCGGGGCGACACTGAGGGCTCCTGCGCCGGACGAGGCCGCGGCCTGCGCGGAAGCGACCTGTAGGGCGGACGGGCCTGGCACCGCCGCCTCGGCGGGCACCCCCAGGCCGCAGATCAGCGCCGTGGCCAGCACCGCGGCCACGGTCGCCGGCCATGAGGAACGTCTTCGGTGCCGCGACAGCATGCGGCTCAGCCGTCTGCGCAGCCCCTCGTATGCGGGTGGATGCACCTTCTCTTCTTCTTGCCTGCTCGTTGAAGAGCAGTCCTTCATTCGACGGGCGTTCCCCGGAAGACCTGCCAGGACGGCGATCGGCGGCATCGGGCCGACCGCGGCGGGGATTACTCACCAGCGCCGCCTCACCGTTGGGTCAGCCGGGTTCTCGCTCGTACGACGGGCTGACGAGCCGTGAATGAGACAGGCGCCGCGCTGCCATGGAGACGGACCGCCGTTTCGCCGGGGAAGGGACAGCTGTGGATCACGGCGGAGGGATGTGCTTCTTCCGGTGGTCCTCGTGGTGGTGGCCGGCCAGGCTCGGCAGATACCGGGCACCGGAACATCCTGGGCTGCTCATACCCGCCGAAGCCTAGACAGGAGGCCGCGACAGGCGCTTGAACCACAGCGTCGCCCGTGTGGAACATCAGCTCATGTGTGCGTACTCGGTGGGAGTCTGACCGTAGTGCTTCTTGAAGGCCCGGGTGAAGCGGCTGGTGTCCGCGAACTGCCAGTGGGCGGCGAGTGACGGGCCAGATCCACCTGGGGGCTTCCTCCGCCGTCGCCGTGAGGCCCTGCGCCGCGACGGGATCGCGGCGCTGGCCAACATGTCCACGGCCAACCAGGAAAGCCTCCAACAGGCCCGTCGCCCGCAGCCGTTGGCCTCGACACCCGCGAGCCTCGAAACCGCCCTGCGACTGTTCCGGCAGCGGCTTCTCCTGCTGCACCTCGTGCCGGGCACGCCGACCAACCCGGGTCTCGGCCCCCGTCATGCGCATCCTGTTCCTACGTCCGTGACGGTACTTCGCGTGTCACGAAGGCCGCCTCAGGGGACCGCCGGGTGAGTCTCCAGTAACGCAGGGTCGAGGCGGGCCAGGGGTTGGTCACCTTCCCGGAGAAGTTCTGGTACCAGCTCTGCCAGCCGGCCACCCACACGGTCCGGTCGATCCGGTGGTCGAGCGCCTGCCGGTAGCGCTGCATGGAATCGGGCCGGACTTCGATCTCGCTGGTCGCATCCGTGCGCCCGAGCAGGCGTAGGCAGTTCATGATGTAGTGAACTTGGCATTCGATCATGAACACGTTGGAATTGTGACCCAAGATCGCATTCGGACCGTGGATGAAGAAGAGGTTGGGGAAGCCGGGGAAGGCCATTCCCAGGCATGCCTGAGCACCCTGCTTCCATTCCTCGTGGAGCCACACACCATCCTTCCCCCGAATGCTGATGGGAACGAGAAACTCCGACGCCCGGAAGCCGGTGGCGCAGACGATCGTGTCGAATTCCTGATGCGTCCCGTCCGTGTATTCGATGCCCGAATTCGTGATACGGGAGATGCGAGTTGTCACCAGTTCGACGTCCTCGCGGTTCATTGCCGGAAGGAAGTCGCTGTCGATGACGATGCGTTCGCAGCCGATGGGATAGTCAGGGGTCATTTTCGCCCGCTTCTCCGGGTCGCCGACCTGTCGACGCAGATGCCGTCGCGCCAGCCACTCCGCGGGACGGGCCGACCAGCCCCGGGAGATCACGGGGGTCAGGGCGAGGTCCGCCGCGAGGTAGGTGACCGTACGGTAGAAGGAGTGCAGGAACGGAAACGTGCGCAGGGCCGACCGGGTGACCGGACCGAACTCGGCTTTCGGCTTGGGGATGACCCAGTTGGGCGTGCGCTGGTGCACATACGTCCGACGGGCCTTGTCCGCGACGATCGGGATGAGCTGGGCGGCACTGGAGCCGTTACCGATCACTGCGACGTTCTGGCCCGTCAAGTCCTGACCGTGATCCCACTGCGCCGTGTGGAAACGGGCGCCGCCGAAATCGTCCAGCCCCGGTATGTCGGGAAGTTGCGGACGGTGCAACTGGCCGACGGCGCTGATCAGTATGTCGACGACGTGAACCTCGCCCTGCCCGGTGGCGAGGGTCCGCTTGCCGGTCTGATCGCTGTACTCCGCTGATGTCAGCGGGCTGTCCAGTCTCAAGTGCCGACGCAGATCGTACTTCTGTGCCACTCCCTGCAGATAGGAGAGAATCCCTTTCTGGGACGGATAGCGGTGGGTGGTACCGCGATACTTCTCGAAGGAGAAGGAGTAGAGGTGGGACGGAACGTCGCAACTGCACCCGGGATAGGTGTTGTCCCGCCAGATGCCGCCGACATCGGTTGCCTTCTCGAATATGGTGAAGGAATCAATTCCTCGCTTCTTCAGCTCCACACCCATGCAGAGACCGCCGAAGCCCGCTCCGGCGATGGCTATGACGGGGTTTCTCCCCGACTTCTTTTTCACAGGTGACACCTGAGATGGATTTACGGATTGGTCTTCCCCGAGCTGCTCGCGGCAGCTCGACAGGGTGCAGTCCACCTCGCCGCCCGGCACGGGGGCGCTGTGTCCAGCCCGGATGAAAAACGCGATCGGCGGGCCCCGCGGTGGTTCTGTCGCCTGGGCTCGCAGTTACCGGCCCCGCCCGGATGCTTGAGTTCTAGTGGTCGTCGCAACACTCCAGCTCAAGGGGTGCGATGGACTTCGAGGTTCGCAAGATCCGCAAGGCCCAGGGGCCCAAGAAGCTGCGACGGGAGCGGGAGGAATACTTCCGCCTCATGCAGCTGGGGTACTCGAACAAGGAAGCCTGCCAGGTCGTCGGGATCAACCTGAGGACCGGCCGTGAATGGCGGAACGGCAGGACGAGTCCCGACCGGACCGTGGCACCCGCGCTTGCTCCGCGGACGCCACGGTCCACCTCGTCGCGGTACCTGCGAGAGGACGAGCGGATCCACATCGCGGACCGGTTGCGGGAGAAGGCCACCATCCGGGCCATCGCGGCCGAGCTGGGCCGCAGCCCGTCCACCGTCAGCCGGGAGATCCGCCGCAACCGCACCGTCGATCCTCGCGGCCAGTGGCACTACCGGCCGCACGCGGCCCAGTCCCGCGCCGACGCCCGCCGGCCCCGCCCCAAGCCCGGGAGGATCGGGCACAACCCCGAGCTGCGCGACTTCATCCAGGACCATCTGACCCGGCGGTGGAGCCCCGAGCAGATCTGCCACGCTCTGCGTAGAGGGTTCCCCGACCGGCCGGAGATGCACGTGACCCACGAGACGGTGTACCAGGCCCTCTACGTCCAGGGCCGGGGAGAGCTCCGCCGAGAACTGGCCAAGGCCCTTCGGACCGGACGCGCCCGCCGCCGTCCTCACCGTCAGTCCAACAAGCGCCAGACCCGAGCGGTCAAGGACATGGTGATGATCAGCGACCGTCCCGCCGAGGCTGCCGACCGGGCCGTCCCGGGCCACTGGGAGGGCGACCTGATCACGGGCAAGGACAACCGCTCCGCGATCGGCACGCTCGTCGAACGCTCCACCCGCTACGTAATGCTGGTCCACCTCCCCATCGACCACACCGCTCCGAGCACCCGGGACGCCCTGGTCGAGACCGTGAAGAGGCTTCCCACCCACCTGCGACGCTCCCTGACCTGGGACCAGGGCTCCGAGATGGCCGCCCACCGGGCGTTCACCATCGCCACGGACATCCCGGTCTACTTCTGCGACCCGGCCAGCCCCTGGCAGCGCGGCTCCAACGAAAACACCAACGGCCTGCTGCGGCAGTACTTCCCGAAAGGCACCGACCTCTCGGCCCACACCCGCGAGCACCTGGACGCCGTCGCCGCCGAACTCAACAGCCGCCCACGCAAAACGCTCGGCTGGGAAACCCCAGCCGAGCGTCTGTCTAAACTGCTTGCGGCCTGATCAACCGACCACGGTGTTGCAACGACCCCTCGAATTCGCCGATGCCAGACGGGGCCAGGGAGTCTCAGGCGGCCAGCGCCTCAAGCCGGGTGATGCGCTGTCGGGTGTAGACGGAACTGTCTCCGGCCCTCACAGCGCCGTACAGGGCTTCCAGGGTTCGCGCTATGCGCTTCCACTCCAACTCGCGGTTGAACGCCACCTCTTCGGCGTCGCACTGTGCCGCGTATTCCTCGCGTGTCATGATGGTGCCTTCCCCTTGGGGACACCGGTCCGGCTGTCACTCGCCAAAGTCCTGCCGGACCGGTGCCATTCTCTTTCCTGAGACCAATTCTGCGGATTCGCTGCGTGGTGTGTTCGTTTCCCTAGGCGCCTTCGTCGTCATGCCAAATGATTTCCATGCGCGCGTCTCCGTTGAATGCCTGTCCCCGATAGTCCGCCTTCTTGACCCGAATACGTCGAATGGCCAAGCGCAACAGGTCTCGCTTAAGCGCGTCATCTGCGTCTTCCCATGCTTCGTGCTGATACGAAGTGTCGAGAAGGAACGAGATATCCACGCCTTCCTGCCCGCGTGTTGCCTCGACAGCCCTCTGTGCGTCTAGGACTGCCTCATTCGCCTCAGCCAGTGCCGGGGCAAAGAAGCGCTCTGAGGGGCCGTCGTAGAGTCCGGCGCGCCGGTCCTTCCAAAGGCGACTGAGGGCCGCTTCCGCATCTGCTAGGGCCGCACGTGCCGCCGCTTCGTCCGCTGACGCTTGGGGGTCCTGCCGGGCTTGCCAGCGCTCCGCCACAATCGCCAACAGACGGTCATGGGGCTCAGTCGCTGCAAGTCGCGAAGACCAGCGCAAGTAGACGTACTCTTCAGCGCTTTTCTGCGCCACGTAAGCCGGGGCCGGACACACTCCCCCCGCCCCCGGACGCCAACAGCAATATCCTTTTCCGCGCCATGTGACTGAAGACCCACACCCGGCACATTCAAGGAGATCAGTGAGAACGTGCCGCGCTCGCCATGATTCCTTATCAGCGGTAGGGCCGGTTCCCCTGGATGCCGCCTGAGCCGCGTTGTACTCCTCTTCGCTCAACACTGATGGTCCCACCATGACGCTGACTCGCTCACCGGCAGCATTGCGGTACAGCATCCGCTTAGACTTTCCGTCTTCGCGCCCGGTCACTTGCCAGCCTGCATAGGCAGGGTTGTCAATCATGTTGGCGACCGTGCTAAACGCCCACGTGCCGCCGGTAGGTGACGGAACGCCACGATCGTTGAGCATCCGGGAAATTTTCCGTTTGGCATGTCCGGCAAGCGGAGCTTCGTATGTGACCCATCGGGCGATATCCAATTTGGTCACCTTAGGCTCACCGGGGATTCCGGCGGACGTTTCGGGGTCACGCTCCAACTTGCGCTCTTCGATCTGTTCCCCGTCTTCGTCCTCAGCCGTGACCATGACGATTCTGAGGCCGTACGGGGCAACTCCGTTAAGCCATTCCCCGTTGTCACGCTGAAAGGTTTTCGTGTTCCGAACGCGCTCGCTCAAGATTTCCGTCTCTTCGCGAGCGTCCTCGGCACGGCGAATCAGTTCGGAGCGGTCACGCGGGTTAGCGGAATCCAGTCCGATTCCAGGGGTTTCCGGGTCACCGTTGTCCACCAGCAATCGCCGGGGCCGCCCGTCTTGCGGCTCAACAATGCTGAGAATTGCTCCTGCCCCGCGTCGGGTCCAACGGTCGAGACGGAATACCCAGAGCGCGCCAATCTCGCCCTTCTCAAGTGCCTGCAAAGCTAGGTCTTGCTGGGCCACCTTCTTACTTCGGCGGAACCGGCTAGCGCTGCCGACTTCCCGCCACACGTGCCGCACGGTGAGACCTAGCTCAGCCGCTGTGCGTCGCCCCCGTGCTTCCTGGGCACTGACGGAGATTTCCCGGCGCCCGGTCTTCGACTTCACGGCTTGGCTCTTACGGCACACCAGGTCAATCAGGGTGCTGGTGTCTTCGGTTGGGGTACTCATGGGCCAAGATTCGCACGTCAGAGACCGGGACCGCCAGTGTCCAACGGGCCGAGGGCCGCTACCGGCTGATGCCGGGGATCATCTCGGCCCTGACCGAGCACGCGAACCCGTTCTCGATCCTGACCAAGGGCACCCTGATCCTGCGCGACCTGGACCTGCTGGTCCGGGCGGCCGAGGTGACGGACGTCGGCATCTCGGTCTCCGTGGGCTTCACCGACACCGAGCTGTGGCGCACGGTGGAGCCGGGCACACCGGCGCCCGAGCGCCGGCTGGACGTCGTACGGGCCCTCGGGGAACGCGGCATCGGCTGCGGGGTGCTGATGGCACCGGTGATCCCGTTCCTCGGCGACCACCCCGCCCAACTGCGGGCCACCGTGCGGGCGATCGCGGCGGCCGGGGCCACCTCGGTCACCCCGCTGGTGCTGCATCTGCGGCCGGGCGCCCGGGAGTGGTTCATGGCCTGGCTGGGGCAGCACCACCCCCACCTGGTGCGCCGCTATGAACGGCTCTACGCGCAGGGTGCCTACGCGCCCACCTGGTACCAGCGCCGGATCACCCGTCAGGTGCACGAGCTGGCCCAGGAGTACGGCATCGGGCCCACGCGCGCGGGCCTGCCCCGGCGGATCCGCCCGGCGGCCGAGCCTCAGCAGCCGGAGGGGGTACCGGGGCGGCCCGCCGTGGCCGAGCCGACCCAGCTCACCCTGATCTGACGCGCGCGTTCGAGGCTGAGGCCCTTCGGGACTGCGGCCCTTCGAGGCCGCGGGCGTTCGAGGCCGCGGGCGTTCGAGGCCGCGGGCGTTCGAGGGCATCCCTCGGCCCAATTGGGTCAACTCTCGCGGGAACGCGTTCTGAGCGGCCCCAATTCCGGGACGATCCGGCGAGAACCGTGATCCTCGCGGTTCGCGTCACCCTCCGTCCCGGGAGGATCCATGAGAGAACGCGCAGCCGTGCTGTGCGCCACCGCCGTCGTACTCGCGGGCTCGGTCAGCGCCCTGCCCGCCCAGGCGGCCCCCGCCCCCGCACCGGCTCCAGCTCCTGCCGCCGCGCAGCTCACCTGGAAGAAGTGCGGCACCGGCGACTACCCGACCCTCCAGTGCGCGACCCTGAAGGTGCCGCTCGACCACGCGCACCCCTCCGGACGGCAGATCAGCCTCGCCCTGTCCCGGGTCCCGCACACCGCGAAGACCTCCCAGGGCCCGCTGCTGGTCAACCCCGGCGGCCCCGGCGGCAGCGGTCTGACCCTCGCGGGCTTCGTCGCCTCGTCGCTGCCCAAGAGCGTGGCGGCCCAGTACGACGTCATCGGCTTCGACCCGCGCGGCGTGGGCAAGAGCGAACCCGCGCTGAACTGCTCGCCCGGCTACTTCGGGCAGGTCCGCCCGGACACGGTGCCGCTCACCGCGGCGAAGGAGCAGGCGAGCCTGAAGCGCGTGCAGTCCTTCGCCGCCGCCTGCGCCCGCACGCACGCGGACGTCCTGCCGTACATCGACACCGTCGACGCGGTCCAGGACATGGACCTGATCCGGCAGGCCCTGGGCACCCCACAGATCGGCTACTTCGGCTACTCGTACGGCACCTACCTCGGCGCCGTCTACGCGAAGCTCTTCCCCGACCGGGTGCGCCGCCTGGTGCTGGACTCGGTCGTGGACCCGAGGGGCGTCTGGTACGACGACAACCTGGGCCAGGACTACGCCTTCGACCGCCGCCACCGCGCCCTGATGACGTGGATCGCCCAGTACGACTCCACGTACCGGCTCGGCAAGGACCCCGCGAAGGTCGAGGCCCAGTGGTACGCGATGCGCGCGGCCCTGGCCGAGAAGCCCGCGGCCGGCCGGATCGGCGCCTCCGAGCTGGAGGACACCTTCATCCCCGGCGGCTACTACGACGGCTACTGGCCCTACCTCGCCGAGGCCTTCGCCGCCTACGTCCACGACAAGAACGCCGACCCGCTGGTGGAGGCGTACGACAACTTCGCGGCCGTCGACTCCTCGGGCGACAACGGCTACAGCGTCTACACGGCGGTGCAGTGCCGTGACGCGGGCTGGCCGCGCGACTGGCAGCGCTGGACGCGGGACACCTGGGCCGTGTACGAGAAGGCGCCCTTCATGGCCTGGAACAACGCCTGGTACAACGCGCCGTGCGCCTTCTGGTCGGGCACCACCCGCAAGGCCATGGACATCGCCAACGGCACGCTGCCTCCGGCGCTGCTGTTCCAGGCGACGGACGACGCGGCGACCCCGTACTCCGGCGGTGTCGCGGCGCACCGGCTGCTGGCCGGATCCAGCCTGGTGGTCGAACAGGGCGGCGGCAACCACGGAGTCACGCTGAGCGGCAACGCCTGCCTGGACAAGTACCTCGCCGACTACCTCACCGACGGCACGGTGCCGCGCGGTACCGGCGAGGCCGACGCGGTCTGCCAGAAGTCCCCGGACCCGAGGCCCCTGAAGTCGAAGGCGGCCTCGACGTCGTCACGCGGCTCGGCCCTGCACGGCCTGCTGGGCTACCGCCGGTAGTCCTCCCGCCCCCGCTCGCCCGTCGGGGCGGGTGAGCGGGGGCGGCCGGCCCGGCCGGTAATTCATGGGCGGGCGAACGGTCCCCTCCCTAGGGTGCTGTCATGGACGACCGGCTCCCCCGCATCCGCCCGCTGGCCCTCGCCGACTGCGACCGCGTGGCGGAGATCCGCATCCGCGGCTGGCAGCACGCCTACCGAGGGCTCATGCCGCAGACGTATCTCGACGCGCTGAGCGTCCCCGCCGACGCCGAGCGCCGGCGGACCTGGTTCACCAAGGGCGACGGCACGGTGCTGAACCTGGTGGCCGAGCGGGACGGCCGGATCGTCGGCTGGGCCGCGCTCGGGCCGTACCGGGACGAGGAAGTGCGCACCGCGGACGCCGAGTTGTACGCGCTCTACGTCGACCCCGGCCACCTCGGCACCGGGATCGGGCGGGCGCTGCTGGCCGAGTCGGTCGAGCGGTGCGCCGGATACCCGCGGATGTTCCTGTGGGTACTGAGGGAGAACGGCCGCGCCCGCCGTTTCTACGAGCGCGCCGGATTCCGTCCGGACGGCGCCGAGGAACCCTTCGACGTGGACGGTGTCGCCGTGCCCGAGGTGCGGTACGTCAGGAATCCCTGAGCGGTGCGGCATCCCGGCCGGGCCCGGCGCGGCGGTCGCGCTCGGCGATCGCCGTGCTCCCGATCGCGTGGGCGGCGGCGCCGATCACCAGCAACAGCCCGATACCGCCCGGCAGTACGCTCTTGCCGGTCGCCAGTTGGTCCTTCGTGCCGGCCATGGGACGGACCACGTGCGCCGGGTCGTACACCACCGGCACACGGCTGCCTTCGAGCATCGGATGCGCGCGCTCGCAGGTGCTGTTCGACGCCTGCAACTGCCGTTCGTCGCCGTCGGGCAGGACGACCGTGCACGTGTAGGCCCTGCCGCCGCCGCGCGTCGTCCCACTGCTCTTGTCGATGACGGTCGCCGTACCGGTCCTGCCCCAGAGGTCGAGGTAGACCCGGGTCGTGCCGTAGCCCGCGCCGACGACCAGGGCGACGAAGCCGAGCCCCGCGAGGACGCCGGCCGCCTTGCGCCCCGGGGAGTGCGGCATCCGCCGCCGGAGCCAGAAGACGTACACGGCGCTGAACGCGACCCACGAGCCGACCGCGGGCAGGCTTCCCGCCTTCACGGCGACGAGTGCGGTGACCGCCACCATCGCGAGGTCGAAGGCGATCAGCTCCGACCACCGCCGGGCGACGAGCCGCAGCGGCGCCTCCCACTCGTCCCGGGGATCGGGCCACTCGCCCCGGGGACCGGGCTTGCGCGGACGGCGGGGGCGCGCGGCGCTCATATGTCACTCACGGCTGTGTCTCTCATGGCTATGTCACTCACGGCTGTGTCACTCACGGCCGGCGCCCCTCACCTGGCCTGTTCCTCCTCCGGGATGCGCGCCAGCGCCCGCACCGCCGCCCGCGCCAGTGCCGGATGGGCGAGGGCCTCCTTCAGTACGCGGCGGGCGCGGGGATCGGCGAGGGCACCCAGGCCCTCGACGCAGGCGAGGGCGACGCCGCGGTAGGGGTCGTGGGGGCGCAGCCGGCGCTCCAGGGTGGTGATGAGCGCGGGGACGGACTCGGGGGCACGGAGTTCGGCGAGGAGGCGGACGGGGTGCAGGGCGTAGGCCACGCGCAGTTCGTTCGTCGCCAGGGCCGCCGCCGCCCTGGCCGTGCGCGGGTCGCCGAGCCGGGCGAGGGCGTGGGCGGCGGAGGCGCAGCGCGGTGGGTCACGGTGGTTGAGGAGGAGCACGAGGGACTCGAAGGCACGCCGGTCGCCGGCGACGCCGAGCCGGAAGGCGGCCATTTCCCTGGCCCACAGCGGCTGTCCGGGCGCGGTGAGCACGTCCGCGAGGTCGTCGTGGTTCCCGGTCGCGAGCAGGCCCTCGTACGCCGGTGTGCCGCGCGACTCCTGCCGTAAGCGGTCCGTGAGCGATCGCAACTCTTCGTCCACGGGGCCAGCCTAGGCGGGTGGCACGGGCCGAGGGAGCCACATCGCGAAGCCGAGGGAGCTACATCACAAAGTCGAGTTCGGCCCGGGGTCTGGCGCGCTCGTTACCGGCGGGTTAAGCTCATACGAGCGAGTTACCCACTCGCGCTTCGCTGACGACGGTTTGGTGACGCAGCCGTCGTGAGCAGTGGTCGGTTCGGTACATCGGTACCGCAGTACGACCCGGCTCCGGGACAGGGCCGGTCGGAATCCGCCGCCGGCGGGCGTGTGCACGCCCGTGCGGACGGCACCGGGCGTGTGCGCTCGCAGCCCGGCGACACCCGCAATCTCGGTTTCTCTTCTCCGCTCCGGCGTGCGCCTTCGGCGCACACGGCGCGTTCCTCGTCGTCACCCCTCATTCCTGGAGTCCCGCGATGGCCACTCCCCTGTCCGACACCCCCCTGTCCCCGCTCAAGACGATCGCAGTCGTCGGCCTCGGCACCATGGGCACCGGTCTCACCGAGGTCCTGGCGAAGGCCGGCCGCGAGGTGATCGGCATCGACATCAGCGAGGCCCAGGCCGCGACGTCGCTCGCCGCCCTTCAGAACGCGACCGCCCGCGCCGTGGAGCGCGGCCGGATGACCGACCAGGAGCGCACGGACGTGCTGGCCCGGGTCCGCACCTGCACCGACCTCGCCGCGGCGGCCGACGCCGACCTCGTCATCGAGGTGGCCCCGGAGTCGTACGAGGTCAAGCACCAGATCTTCCGTGCGCTCGACGCCGTCGTCCGCCCGGAGACGATCCTCGCGACCGGCACCAACGCGCTGTCCGTGACCCGCCTGGCCGCCGACTCGGCGCGCCCCGAGCGCGTGCTCGGGCTGCACTTCTTCAACCCGGCCCCGGCGATGAAGCTGGTCGAGGTCGTCTCCTCCGTGCTGACCGCGCCGGCCGCCGTCGCCGCGGTCACCGACCTGGCGATCGAGCTGGGCAAGGAGCCGGTCCCGGTCGGCGACCGCCCCGGGTTCGTCGCGGACGGGCTGCTGTTCGGCTACCTCAACCAGGCCGCCGCGATGTACGAGGCCCGCTACGCCTCCCGCGAGGACATCGACGCGGCGATGCGGCTCGGCTGCGGTCTGCCGATGGGCCCGCTCGCCCTGCTGGACCTGATCGGCATCGACACCGCGCGTACGGTCCTGGAGGCCATGTACGCCGAGTCCCGTGACCGGCTGCACGCCCCCGCCCCGATCCTGAAGCAGCTCAGCGAGGCGGGGCTGACCGGCCGCAAGTCCGGGCGCGGCTTCTACACCTACGAGGCGCCGGGCAGCGCCGCGGTCGTCGCCGACTCCCTGACTCCGGCCGACGCCGGCTCCGGGATCCCCGGCCGCGAGGTGCGCTCGGTCGGCGTCGCCGGGTCCGGCACGATGGCGTCCGGCATCGCCGAGGTGTTCGCCAAGGCGGGCTACGACGTCGTACTGGCCGCGCGCAGCGAGGAGAAGGCGCAGGCCGCCAAGGCCCGTATCGGCACGTCGCTCTCGCGCTCCGTCGACAAGGGCCGGATGACCGCCGAGGCCGCGGCGCAGACCCTGGACCGGATCACCGCGGCCGGCTCCTACGACGCCTTCGCCGACGTCGACCTGGCCGTCGAGGCGGTCGCCGAGGACCTGGAGGTCAAGCGGCAGCTGTTCGCGGCGCTGGACAAGGTCTGCAAGCCGGGCGCCGTCCTGGCGACCACCACCTCCTCGCTGCCCGTCGTCGCCTGCGCCCGCGCCACCTCGCGCCCGCAGGACGTGATCGGCATGCACTTCTTCAACCCTGCCCCGGCGATGAAGCTGGTCGAGGTCGTGCGCACGGTGCTGACCGCCGACGACGTGCACGCCACGGTCCGCGAGGTCTGCGTGAAGGTGAAGAAGCACCCGGTCGACTGCGGCGACCGGGCGGGCTTCATCGTCAACGCCCTGCTGTTCCCGTATCTCAACAACGCGATCAAGATGGTGCAGGAGCACTACGCGTCCCTGGACGACATCGACGCGGCGATGAAGCTGGGCGGCGGCTACCCGATGGGCCCGTTCGAACTGCTGGACGTGGTCGGTCTGGACGTCTCGCTGGCCATCGAGAAGGTGCTGCACCGCGAGTTCCGCGACCCGGGCCTGGCCCCGGCGCCGCTGCTGGAGCACCTGGTGGCCGCGGGCTGCCTCGGCCGCAAGACCGGCCGCGGTTTTCGCGAGTATGCCCGCCGCTGACGGCGGCGGCGACCGGTCCCCCGCGTCCTCCGAGTCCCCTGCGCCCACCGAGTCCCCTGCGTCCCGCGCATCCACCGCGTCCCGCGCGGAGGCGGAGTGGGGCGGGCTGCTCGCCCCGGGCGGCTTCCCGCCGCCCGGCCGGTCCGTCCCTCCTCCACCCGGCCGGTCCGCTTCTCCCCCACCCGGCCGGTCCGCTCCTCCCCCTCCCAGTCGGTCCGCTCCTCCTCCGCCCCGCCCGTCCGGACCTCCCTCGTCCCTCACGGGCGGGGGAGAGCCCGCGGCGGCGCACCGGGGCGCACATATGCAGTACGTTCGGGTCATGTCCCAGCCCGCCAAGTCCTCCCGTACACCAGCTACGCCCGACGCGCCGCCCGAGAGTGCCGCAAGCAGCCGCGCGGCGGCCCAGCGGCTCAAGATGCGCCGAGAACTGGCGGCCGCCGCGATGGAACTCTTCGCGACGAAGGGGTACGAGGCGACCACCGTCGACGAGATCGCGGCCGCGGCCGGGGTCGCCCGCCGCACCTTCTTCCGCCACTTCCGTTCGAAGGAAGAGGCGATCTTCCCGGACCACGACGACACCCTGATCCGTGCCGAGGCGGTCCTCAACGCGGCCCCGGCGCACGAGCATCCGCTCGACACCGTGTGCCGCGGCATCAAGGAAGTCATGAAGATGTACGCGGCGCGGCCGGAGATCTCGGTCGCCCGCTACAAGCTGACCCGCGAGGTCCCCACCCTGCGCGAGGCCGAGATCGCCTCGGTGGCCCGCTACGAGCGGCTGTTCACCCGCTATCTGCTCGGCCACTTCGACGAGCACGCGCACGCCGACGACGCCAACGACGACCCGCTGCTGGCCGAGGTCGCCGCCTCCGCCGTCGTCACCGCCCACAACCACGTCCTGCGGCGCTGGCTGCGGGCCGGCGGCCAGGGCGACGTGGAGACCCAGCTCGACCACGCCTTCGCGATCGTCCGCAAGACCTTCGGCACCGGCATCGGCGTGGGGCGCGGCACCGCCCCGGGGCCGGTCGCCGGCCACGTCCCCGCGACGGTCTCCGCGCACGGCGAGGTCCTGGTGACCGTCGCCCGCACCGACGCCCCGCTGGAAGAGGTCATGCGGACCATCGAGGAGGCACTGAAGGACCGCTGAGCGACCCTGAAGGACCGCAGAGCGACTCCGCAGGGGGTCCCTGAGCGGCTCGGAGCGGGCCCCTGAGCCGCCGCGTGCGGCTCCGTGCGGTTCTGGAGCGACCGCGAACCTCACGAACGCTGTGACGACGGCCACCCGCCCGGGTGGCCATTTTGGCATGTCAGGGGCCCTTTTCCGGCAGATTTCACGGGCCGTTCGATCGATCATCGCTCATCTGTCAAGTAAAGATTTCACCTGAGCCGATTTCCTGGCACTCAGTGCCTTGCGACCTGACACGCGGTGTCATACGTTGAAGGAGTCCGGGCGGCCGGCGGGCAGAGACCACTCGCTCGCCGGCTGTCCCAGCAAGCCACATGGCCTGCGCGCCCGGACGCCTGCGTCACAGGCAACCTCCCGCGCCACAAAGCGCTGCCGAAGCACCACCCCGCCGAACCGACGGCGCCTTTCCCCGAACCCTCAGCAGCACTCCCAGCACCGACGAACCCTCAGCACCCCTCCCTCAGGGTGCTCACCGCCGGAGGCAACACCGTGACCGTGAAGGACATCCTGGAGGCGATCCAGTCGCCCGACTCCACGTCGGCCGACTTCGCCGCCCTGCCGCTCCCCGAGTCGTACCGCGCGATCACCGTGCACAAGGACGAGACGGAGATGTTCGCGGGCCTGGAGACCCGCGACAAGGACCCGCGCAAGTCGATCCACCTGGACGAGGTTCCGGTGCCCGAACTGGGCCCGGGTGAGGCCCTGGTGGCCGTGATGGCCTCCTCGGTCAACTACAACTCGGTGTGGACCTCGATCTTCGAGCCGCTGTCGACGTTCGGCTTCCTGGAGCGCTACGGCAAGCTCTCGGAGCTCACCAGGCGGCACGACCTGCCGTACCACGTCATCGGCTCCGACCTCGCGGGCGTCGTCCTGCGCACCGGCCCCGGGGTCAACGCCTGGAAGCCGGGTGACGAGGTCGTCGCCCACTGCCTGTCCGTCGAGCTGGAGTCCTCCGACGGCCACAACGACACGATGCTCGACCCCGAGCAGCGCATCTGGGGCTTCGAGACCAACTTCGGCGGCCTCGCGGAGGTCGCGCTCGTCAAGTCCAACCAGCTGATGCCGAAGCCCCAGCACCTCAGCTGGGAGGAGGCTGCGGCCCCGGGTCTGGTCAACTCCACCGCCTACCGCCAGCTGGTCTCCCGCAACGGCGCCGGCATGAAGCAGGGCGACAACGTCCTGATCTGGGGCGCGAGCGGCGGACTCGGGTCGTACGCCACCCAGTTCGCGCTGGCCGGCGGCGCCACCCCCATCTGCGTGGTCTCCAGCCCGCAGAAGGCGGAGATCTGCCGCGCGATGGGCGCCGAGGCGATCATCGACCGCAACGCCGAGGACTACAGGTTCTGGAAGGACGAGCACAACCAGGACCCGAAGGAGTGGAAGCGCTTCGGCAAGCGCATCCGCGAGCTCACCGGTGGCGAGGACGTCGACATCGTCTTCGAGCACCCGGGCCGCGAGACCTTCGGCGCCTCCGTGTACGTCACCCGCAAGGGCGGCACGATCGTCACCTGCGCCTCCACCTCGGGCTACAACCACGAGTACGACAACCGCTACCTGTGGATGTCGCTGAAGCGGATCATCGGCTCGCACTTCGCCAACTACCGCGAGGCCTGGGAGGCCAACCGGCTGGTGGCCAAGGGCAAGATCCACCCCACCCTGTCGAAGGTGTACTCCCTGAAGGACACCGGCCAGGCCGCCTACGACGTCCACCGCAACCTGCACCAGGGCAAGGTCGGCGTCCTGTGCCTCGCACCCGAGGAAGGCCTCGGCGTGCGCGACGAGGAACTGCGTGCCAGGCACATCGACGCCATCAACCGCTTCCGCAACATCTGAGCCACCCGAGGTCATAGATGACTGAGCGTCAGCCCGCCGCGGTCGAGAGGCAGAAGGACCGTCCGTGGCTCATGCGGACGTACGCCGGCCACTCGACGGCCGAGGCGTCCAACGAGCTGTACCGGCGCAACCTCGCCAAGGGCCAGACCGGCCTGTCGGTGGCGTTCGACCTGCCGACGCAGACCGGCTACGACCCCGACCACATCCTCGCCCGCGGCGAGGTCGGCCGGGTCGGCGTGCCGGTCTCGCACGTCGGTGACATGCGCCGGCTGTTCCAGGACATCCCCCTGGAGCAGATGAACACCTCGATGACGATCAACGCCACCGCCATGTGGCTGCTGGCGCTCTACCAGGTCGTCGCCGAGGAGCAGGGCGCGGACATCACCCGGCTCCAGGGCACGACCCAGAACGACATCGTCAAGGAGTACCTGTCCCGGGGGACGCACGTCTTCCCGCCGGGTCCCTCGCTCCGGCTGACGACGGACATGATCGCGTACACGGTCTCCCACATCCCGAAGTGGAACCCGATCAACATCTGCAGCTACCACCTGCAGGAGGCCGGGGCCACGCCGGTGCAGGAGATCGCGTACGCGATGTCCACCGCGATCGCCGTCCTCGACGCCGTGCGCGACGGCGGCCAGGTGCCGCAGGAGCGCATGGGCGATGTCGTCGCCCGTATCTCCTTCTTCGTCAACGCGGGCGTCCGCTTCGTCGAGGAGATGTGCAAGATGCGGGCCTTCGGCCGCATCTGGGACAAGGTCACGCGGGAGCGGTACGGCATCGAGGACCCCAAGCAGCGCCGGTTCCGTTACGGCGTCCAGGTCAACTCGCTCGGCCTGACCGAGGCGCAGCCGGAGAACAACGTCCAGCGGATCGTGCTGGAGATGCTGGCCGTGACGCTCTCCAAGGACGCACGCGCGCGTGCCGTGCAGCTCCCGGCCTGGAACGAGGCGCTGGGCCTGCCCCGGCCCTGGGACCAGCAGTGGTCGCTGCGCATCCAGCAGGTGCTCGCCTACGAGAGCGACCTGCTGGAGTACGACGACATCTTCGAGGGCTCGAAGGTGATCGAGGCCAAGGTGGAGCGGCTGGTCGCCGACTCCCTCGCGGAGATCGACCGGATCCAGGAGATGGGCGGCGCGATGGCCGCCGTCGAGTCCGGCTATCTGAAGGCGCAGCTGGTCGCCTCGCACGCCGAGCGCCGGGCCCGGATCGAGTCGGGCCAGGAGAAGATCATCGGCGTCAACGCCTTCGAGGGCACCGAGCCGAACCCGCTCACCGCCGACCTGGACACCGCGATCCAGACGGTCGACCCGGCGGTCGAGGCCCGCGTCGCCAAGGCGCTGGAGGGCTGGCGGGACACCCGCTACCAGCCGCCCTTCAACCACCCGCGCCCCTGCAAGGCGCTGGAGCGGCTGAAGGAGGCCGCCAAGAGCACCGACAACCTCATGGAGGCCACGCTGGAGTGCGCCCGCGCCGGTGTCACCACCGGCGAGTGGGCAGGTGCCCTGCGCGAGGTGTTCGGCGAGTACCGGGCGCCCACCGGCGTCTCCTCCGCTCCCGTGGCGGTCCCCGCCGAGGCGGGCTCGGCCCTCGCCGAGGTCCGCGCCAAGGTGGACGCCACGGCCCGCGACCTGGGCACCGGCAAGCTGCGCTTCCTGGTCGGCAAGCCCGGCCTGGACGGGCACTCCAACGGCGCCGAGCAGATCGCCGTACGCGCCCGTGACGCCGGCTTCGAGGTGGTCTACCAGGGCATCCGGCTCACGCCCGAGCAGATCGTGGACGCGGCCCTGGCGGAGGACGTCCACGCCGTGGGCCTGTCGATCCTGTCCGGCTCGCACGCCCAGCTGGTCCCCGACGTGCTGGAGCGACTCCGTGTGGCCGGTGCCACAGATATACCGGTGATCGCCGGTGGCATCATCCCGAATGGTGATGCCGACCAGCTCCGGGCCGCCGGAGTGGCCGCGGTCTTCACCCCGAAGGACTTCGACATCACCGCAATCATCGGCCGCATCGTCGACGAGATCCGCAAAGCGAACAAGCTCGACCCCCTGGAGGTCCCCGCATGACCACCGTCAACCGCCTTCGCCCGCGGCGCTCCTGTCTGGCCGTGCCGGGCAGCAACCCGCGCTTCCTGGAGAAGGCGCAGGGCCTCCCCGCCGACCAGGTCTTCCTCGACCTGGAGGACGCGTGCGCGCCGCTCGCCAAGCCGGAGGCGCGGCACACCATCGTCAAGTTCCTGAACGAGGGTGACTGGACGGGCAAGACACGGGTCGTGCGCGTCAACGACTGGACGACCGAGTGGACGTACCGGGACGTCGTCACGGTCGTCGAGGGCGCCGGCCAGAACCTCGACTGCATCATGCTGCCGAAGGTGCAGACGGCTGAGCAGATCGTCGCGCTGGACCTGCTGCTGACCCAGATCGAGAAGACGATGGGCTTCGAGACCGGCCGGATCGGCATCGAGGCGCAGATCGAGAACGCGCAGGGCCTGAACAACGTCAACGCGATCGCGCAGGCCTCCCCGCGCATCGAGACGATCATCTTCGGTCCGGCCGACTTCATGGCGTCCATCAACATGAAGTCCCTGGTCGTGGGCGAGCAGCCGCCCGGCTACCCGGCGGACGCCTACCACTACATCCTGATGAAGATCCTGATGGCCGCCCGCGCCAACGACCTCCAGGCGATCGACGGCCCCTACCTGCAGATCCGCAACGTCGAGGGCTACCGCGAGGTCGCCCGCCGCGCCGCCGCGCTCGGCTTCGACGGCAAGTGGGTGCTGCACCCGGGCCAGGTCGAGGCGTCCAACGAGATCTTCTCGCCCTCGCAGGAGGACTTCGACCACGCCGAGCTGATCCTGGACGCGTACGACTACTACACGTCCGAGGCGGGCGGCAAGAAGGGCTCCGCGATGCTCGGCGACGAGATGATCGACGAGGCCAGCCGCAAGATGGCCCTGGTCATCTCCGGCAAGGGACGGGCGGCGGGGATGACCCGTACGTCGGCGTTCGAGACCCCCGACAACTGAGGAGCCCTGAGCGCGATGCAGTTCGGACGCACCTACGAGGAGTTCGAGGTCGGGGCGACGTACAAGCACTGGCCGGGCAAGACGGTCACGGAGTACGACGACCACCTGTTCTGTCTCCTCACCATGAACCACCACCCCCTCCACATGGACGCCAACTACGCCGAGAAGACGACCGACTTCGGCAAGAACGTCGTGGTGGGCAACTACATCTACTCGCTGCTGCTCGGCATGTCCGTGCCGGACGTCTCGGGCAAGGCGATCGCCAACCTGGAGATCGAGTCGCTCAGGCACGTGGCGCCGACCTTCCACGGCGACACGGTCTACGGCCAGACGACGGTGCTCGACAAGTGGCCGTCCAAGTCGAAGAACGACCGCGGCATCGTGTACGTCGAGACCAAGGGCTACAAGCAGGACGGCACCCTGGTGTGCGTCTTCCGCCGCAAGGTCATGGTGCCCACCGAGACGTACATCAAGGAGCGCGGCGGCGAGCAGCCGGGCCGCCCCGAGCTTGAGGAACAGGGGAAGTAAGCGATGGCCCGTCTCGCCCGGACCGCCGGTCTGACCGACGTCCAGCAGGAGATCCTCTCCACCGTCCGCGACTTCGTGGACAAGGAGATCATCCCGGTCGCGACCGAACTGGAGCACCGCGACGAGTATCCGCAAGCGATCGTCGACGGCCTCAGGGAACTCGGCCTCTTCGGCCTGATGATCCCCGAGGAGTACGGCGGCCTGGGCGAGTCCCTGCTGACGTACGCCCTGTGCGTCGAGGAGATCGCCCGCGGCTGGATGTCGGTGTCCGGCATCATCAACACGCACTTCATCGTCGCGTACATGCTCAAGCAGCACGGTACGCAGGAGCAGAAGGACCACTTCCTGCCGCGCATGGCGGCCGGCGACATCCGCGGCGCCTTCTCGATGTCGGAGCCGGGCCTCGGCTCCGACGTGTCGGCGATCACGTCGAAGGCGGTCAGGGACGGCGACGAGTACGTCCTGAACGGTCAGAAGATGTGGCTGACGAACGGCGGCACGTCGTCCCTGGTGGCCGTTCTGGTCCGAAGTGACGAAGGACACTCCGCTTCGGAGACGGCCGCGGCGCCCCACAAGTCCATGACGACCTTCCTGGTGGAGAAGGAGCCCGGCTTCGGCGAGGTCCGGCCCGGCCTGACGATCCCCGGCAAGATCGAGAAGATGGGCTACAAGGGCGTCGACACCACCGAGTTGATCATGGACGGCCTGCGGATCCCCGCCGACCGCGTGCTCGGTGGCGTCACCGGCCGAGGTTTTTACCAAATGATGGACGGCGTGGAGGTCGGCCGCGTCAATGTGGCTGCCCGTGGTTGCGGCGTCGCTCAGCGCGCGTTCGAACTGGGCATCCAGTACGCCCAGCAGCGGCACACCTTCGGCAAGCCGATCGCCCAGCACCAGGCGATCCAGTTCAAACTGGCCGAAATGGCCACCAAGGTCGAGGCCGCCCATGCCATGATGGTCAACGCGGCACGCAAAAAGGACTCCGGGGAACGAAACGACCTTGAGGCAGGGATGGCGAAGTACCTCGCCTCCGAGTACTGCAAGGAGGTCGTGGAGGACTCCTTCCGGATCCACGGTGGCTACGGCTTCTCCAAGGAGTACGAGATCGAGCGCCTCTACCGGGAGGCCCCGATGCTGCTCATCGGCGAAGGCACCGCCGAGATCCAGAAAATGATCATCGGGCGCAGGTTGCTCGAAGAGTATCGATTCCAGGGCTGATTGTCCGTGTACGGGGTGTTTTCTTCGAGAAGAAGATCACACCCCGTTGACAGTCTTCAGCCGCCGACTCGGCTTCCTGGCTTGCCCAGTTGTAGCCCGCGACCGGTACGATCCCCGGAAAGCCGCCGTCCCCCGTCATTGCGCGGCATCATCCGCTACGAAGGTCATCCATGCCCCACAGCCAAACCTCTGCACCTCGCGACAGCCGAGCCGGCGTACGCCTCGCGCGCGGAGCATCGCCGTGGCTTCTCCCGACCGTCGCCACCGCAGCCCTCAGCCTGGCCCGTGCGCGCCGCTCCGGCGCCGCCCGTGCCGTCGCCGTGCCCGCCACCGCACTCGCGGCGGGCATGCTGTGGTTCTTCCGCGACCCCGAGCGCGAGATCGCCCCCGGCAGGGTCATCTCCCCCGCCGACGGTGTGGTGCAGAGCATCATGCCGTGGAAGGACGGCCGCACCCGCGTCGCGATCTTCATGAGCCCGCTGAACGTCCACGTCAACCGCGCGCCCCTCGCGGGCACGGTGACGTCCGTCGAGCACGTCCCCGGCGGCTTCGTTCCCGCTTTCAACAAGGAGAGCGAGAACAACGAGCGCGTAGTCTGGCACTTCGACACCGAACTCGGCGACATCGAGATGATCCAGATCGCCGGCGCGGTGGCCCGCCGCATCGTCCCCTACATCCCGCAGGGCACGAAGGTCGAGCAGGGTGACCGCATCGGCCTGATCCGCTTCGGCTCGCGTGTCGACCTCTACCTGCCCGAGGGCGTGGAGGTCGCGGTCGAGGTCGGCCAGAAGACCGTGGCTGGGGTGACTCGCATTGACCGTGATTGATCCGGAGACTCAGGCGGGCTGGGTGCCCGAGGCGGACGAGGTCGACGACGAGGAGGAGATGCCTCTTTCTCTGCGCCTGTCGATAGCGGACACCCTCACGCTCGGCAACGCCACGTGCGGCTTCATGGCGGTGTACTTCACCACCACCGGGATCCTGATCCCGCACCTCACCGACAGCCAGGAGTCCGGCATGGCGCGCAACAGCGCGGCCACGGCGGTCATCCTGATGCTGTGCGCGGCCGTCTTCGACCTGTTCGACGGCCTGGTCGCGCGCAAGCTGCGCTCCTCGCCCATGGGCGCCGAGCTGGACAACCTCTCGGACCTGATCAGCTTCGGCCTCGCTCCGGCGTACTTCGTGCTGGTCTACGGCATGGTCGCCGACGACGCCTACCAGAAGGTGGCGGCGGTGGGGGCGATCGTCGTCCTGCTCGCCGTGGTCCTGCGGCTCGCGCGCTTCTCGTGCGTGACACCGACGAACGGCATGTTCCAGGGCATGCCCTCCCCGTTCGGCGCGCTGACGGTCGTCTCGATCGTCCTCCTGGAACTGCCCTTCTTCGCGACGCTCCTCGCGATCCTGGGCACGGCCTGGCTGATGGTGAGCCGGGTCGAGTACCCGAAGCCGCGGGGCCGCCTCGCCGTGGCCATGCTGTCCTGGATCGTCCTGTCCATGGGCCTCCTGACCGCCTGGGCCTTCGACGCCCCGGGCGGGCAGCTGCTCCTGCAGACCGGCTGCGCCCTGCAGCTCGTCATGGGCGCGGTGATCCCGCTGTTCGCCACGGCGCGCCGGGTGAACAACTTCCGCGACAACCGCCGCGAGGCGCGAGCGGCGCAACTGCCGTAACGCTCCGCTTCAAGGGCCCCGGACCCGGCAGGGTCCGGGGCCCTTCGCTGTGTGCGGGACGCTACGCTGTGTGCGGGGCTCCGTGCCAGGGTGACTGTGTGGGGGCTCCGCCCCCCCAGACCCCCGGCTTCCCACCCGCCCACCCGTCTCGATCGGCTGGGCGGTGCCCTCTCACCGAGTCGGGTGGTGGGCGGGCGTAGGTCGAGGGTCTGGGGGTGGAGCCTCCAGGGGCCTCAGCGCAGGTGGTTCTCGGCGATGTGTACGGCGACCTGCTCCAGGATCGGGCCCGCGTCGGCGATGCACTTGGCGACGTCCGGCTCCACGGACGTCAGCGGGTACGCCCGGCCGATCCCGGCCCGGTGCAGTGCCTCCTGCGGCAGGGCCAGCCGGCCGCACACCGCGACGACCTCCTTGCCCGCGGCACGGGCCGCAGCGGCGACACCCGCCGGCGCCTTCCCGTGCAGCGTCTGCTCGTCCAGCGAGCCCTCACCGGTGATCACCAGGTCGGCACGCTCCAGCGCGGGCGCGAAGCCGAGCACGTCGAGCATGACCTCGATGCCGGGCCGGAAGCGGGCGCCCAGCAGGAGCGCGCCGTAGCCGATACCGCCCGCCGCCCCGGCGCCCGGCGCCGCCGCGTGCTCCGCCGCCCGCGACCCGACCTCGGCCTCCAGGACCTTCGCGAAGTGGGCCAGGGCGGCGTCCAGCGCGGCCACGTCGTCCGGCGAGGCGCCCTTCTGCGGGCCGTACACCGCGGGCGCGCCCTTCGGGCCGGTCAGCGGGTTGTCGACGTCGCTGGCGAGCACCAGCTCGACGGAGGCCAGACGCGGGTCGAGGCCGGACAGGTCCGCGCGGGCGAGGCCCGCGAGACCGCCGCCGCCCGGTGCCACCGGCTCCTCGTCCGCGTCCAGGAAACGGGCTCCCAGCGCGGACAGCATCCCGGCGCCGCCGTCCGTCGTGGCGCTGCCGCCCACGCCGAACACGATGGTGCGCGCGCCCGCGTCCAGCGCGGCGCGCAGCAGTTCCCCGGAGCCGTACGTGGAGGCCGTCAGCGGGGCGAGGACACCGGCCGGCAGCCGCTGCAGCCCGCTCGCCTCGGCCATCTCCACGACCGCGGTGTCACCGCGCAGCGCGAACGCGGCGCTCACCTCGTCCCCGAGCGGTCCGGCGACCCGGACCTCCCGGCGCCGGAACCCGGCGGCGACCGCCGCGTCCACGGTCCCGTCACCGCCGTCGGCGACGGGCAACGCCTCGATCTCGGCCTCCGGCGCGACCCGGCGCAGCCCGGCCGTCACCCGCTCGGCGACCTGCACGGCCGTCAGCGAGCCCTTGAACTTGTCCGCGGCGATGAGCACCCGACGGGTCTCGTTGCCTGCAGCCTCCGCCACCTTGCATTCCCCTTGCTCTCCGGGCCCTGCGCACGTCAGGGCCAGTCGCGCCGCTGCGACCTTAACCTCAGGACACCCTCGCCGTCATGCCCCGCCCGCCCCCTGGAAGGTGCCCGCGCGCGGACGGCGCGGCCGTGAGCACGGCCATGAGCGCGGCCGTGAGATCAGGCGGGGCAGCGGGTAGAGCACAGCCATGACCGACCTCGACACGGGCCCAGGCCTCGCCGACCGCGTCCACGGCGGCTGGCTCGGCCGGATCGCGGGCAACATGCTGGGCAAGCCGGTCGAGCAGGGCGAGGTGTGGACGCGCGAGCGCATCGACGGCTATCTGCGCCGGGCCGGCGCCCTGCCGCTCACCGACTACCTGCCCGAGCCCGCCGACCCGGCCGACGGCGCGGTCCTGCGTCCCGAGTGGCGTGAGTGCGTGCGCGGCGGCGTCCACGGCAGCTGCCGCGACGACGACGTCGACTACGCGATCCTCGGCCTGCACCTGCTGGAGACCCACGGCTTCGGCTTCAGCACCGAGCAGGTCGGCGACCTGTGGCTGCTCAGGCTGCCGTACCTGCAGACGTTCACCGCGGAACGGGCGGCGTACCGCAATCTCGCGAGCGGTCTGAAGCCGCCGCTGACGGCGACGTACGACAACCCGTACCAGGAGTGGATCGGCGCGCTGATCCGTGCCGACGTGTACGGCTGGACCTGTCCGGGCGCCCCGCGCCGGGCCGCCTCACTGGCCCGCCGGGACGCGGTGCTCTCGCACACCGGCAACGGCGTCTACGGCGCGATGTGGGCCGCCGCGCTGATCGCTGCCGCGTTCACCGCGCCGAGCGTGCGGGACGCGCTGGAGTCCGCGCTCGCCGAGATCCCGGCGAGCAGCCGGCTGGCCCGCACGGTGCGCCGGGTGGCGTCCCTGCACGGGACCCGGCTGCCCTGGGAGGAGACGCTGACCACGCTGGCCGCGGAGACCGCGGGCCTCGGCTGGATCCACACCGTGCCGAACGCGGCCGTCCTCACCGCGGGCCTGCTCTACGGCGACGGCGACTTCACCCGGACCATCGCCCTGACCGTCCGCGGCGGCCTGGACACCGACTCCAACGGGGCGACGGCCGGCTCGGTGGCCGGCGTCCTCACCGGCGCGGCCTCGATCCCCGGCCGGTGGAAGGACCCGCTGGAGGACACCGTGCGCAGCGCCGTGTTCGGCTTCGACGGCGCCCGCATCAGCGACCTCGCCGGGCGGACGGTACGGCTGGCCGAAGAATCTCTGGCCGAGGAACACTCCTGAGCGGTGGGCAGCGGCGTGACCGTCCCCAGGGGCGGCGGGGAGCGGCGTGACCGTCCCCGGGGGCGGCGCGAATCCGTCGTAAGCCGCCCCGCGAAGGCGATGTGATCGGCACAGTGCCCCGACACGCTCTCCGCCTCTCGCTAGGCTTCCCGGATGACGACCTCTGACGACTTCGCCATGTACATCGCGGGTCTCCCCCGTGTCCTCGCCGGTGCCGCCGTGCTGTTCCGGGACGCCACGGGGCGGGTCCTGCTCGTCGAGCCCAACTACCGTGACGGATGGGGGCTTCCGGGCGGCACGATCGAGTCGGACGAGGGCGAGACGCCGCGCCGGGGCGCGCGCCGCGAGACGCTGGAGGAGATCGGCCTGGACCGGGAGCCGGGCCGGCTGCTGGCGGTGGACTGGGTGCCGGGCGCCGGCCGGCCGCCGCTGGTGGCGTACGTGTACGACGGCGGTGTCCTGACCGACACGGAGTTGAAGGCGATCCGGCTGCAGGAGGAGGAGCTGCTGTCCTGGCGCCTGGTGCCCCGCGAGGAGATCACCGCCCACCTGCCCGGCGCCCTCGGCCGCCGCGTCCTGGCCGCACTGGACGTCCTGAAGGAGGGCTCGGGCACGGCGGAACTGGAGAACGGCGACCGGGCCGCGTGAGACCCGCTGCCCCTGACGCTCACGGCCGCCGCTGGTCGGCGTGGCGGCGGGCGGCGTGTTCGACCAGGGAGATCAGTACCTCCTTGCCGGACTCGCGCTCCCGTGCGTCGCAGAGCACGACGGGTGTTCCCGGGTCCAGGTCGAGCGCGTCGGCGACGTACCCGGCCTCGTAGGTCCGGGCGCCGTCGAAGCAGTTGACGGCGACGACGAACGGGATGCCCCGGTGCTCGAAGAAGTCGACGGCCGGAAAGCAGTCTCCCAGCCGGCGGGTGTCGGCGAGCACCACGGCCCCGAGCGCGCCCTGGGCCAGTTCGTCCCACATGAACCAGAACCGGTCCTGGCCCGGGGTGCCGAACAGGTAGAGCAGCAGGTCCCGGTGGATGGTGATGCGGCCGAAGTCCATCGCCACCGTGGTCGTCGTCTTCTGCTCGACCCCCTCCAGCCGGTCGATCGGACGCCCCGCCTCGGTGAGGAGTTCCTCCGTGTGCAGGGGGCGGATCTCGCTGACCGAGCCGACGAGGGTCGTCTTGCCCGCGCCGAAGCCTCCCGCGACGAGGATCTTCAGAGCGACGTGGGCGTCAGAGCGCGCGGAGTCCATTGATCACTTCCCTCAGGATGCTTGCGTCCGGCAGTTGGGCGGGCGGCACGGGATGGGTGACCCGGATCAGTGCGGCCGCCAGCAGATCGCTGAGCAGGACGCGGACGACGCCCAGCGGCAGACCGGAGTCGGAGGCGATGTCGGCCACGGTCTGTGGCTCGCGCCGGCACCGGTGGAGGATCGTCCGCTGTTCGGGTGGGAGCGCACGCTCGGTCTCGCTCCCGGAGCCGGGGTCCGCCGTGACGACCGCCATGAGGTCGAATGCCGCGCTGCCGGGCCGGGCCCGGCCGGCCGTCATGGCGTACAGGCGCACGAGCGGCCCGGCATCGTCGTCGTACCAGTTCGACGTGGAGTCAGTGGAGTTGGTGGAGCTAGTGGGGTCGGTGGAGCTGAGGGGGTCGGTGGGGTCGGTGGAGGTGATGGGGTCAGCGGAGTCGGTGGAGTCATCCATGTGCTGCGTCCTCACTCGGCGGCGGCGGCCCCGCCCGGGAGGTCGAACCGGTGCGGCGTGTGCAGATGTTCACCGACCCGCTTGACCATCCTGGCCATCTCGTAGGCGATCAGGCCCATGTCGGCGTCGGCCCGGGTGAACACCGCCAGACAGGACCCCTGGCCGGCCGCGACGACGAACAGGAAGCCGTCCTCGAGTTCGACCATGGTCTGGATGACGCCGCCCGCCTGGAAGTGCCGTCCGGCGCCCTTGGCCAGGCTGTGGAATCCGGAGGCGATGGCGGCGAAGCGCTCGCCGTCCTCCTGGGTCAGTCCGGCCGACGTGCCGACGGCCAGCCCGTCGCCCGAGAGCACGACCGCGTGCCCGATCTCCGGTACGCCGGCCACCAACTCGTCCAGAAGCCAGTCGAGGTCACGGAAGTTGTCCGGTGCTCCGGTCATCAGCTGTCTTCTCCTACGGTCGGGGTCTCGTTCGCGGGGTGATGTGCGGGCTGGTGTGCGGGGTGATGTGCGGGGTCGGCCTCGTCGCGGCCCCGGACCCAGCCGGCACGCAACGCGGTCATGGTGGCGCGCAAGGCCTCCGGGGAGTGCCGGGACGCCGTCGGCGCGGAGTTCGGCGGCGCGGGTGTCCGGGGCCGCGGCGTGGTCCGCAACTCGGGTGCCAGGCTGGCCTGTCGGACGCGGCGCGGCAGCGGGTCGACACCGTCCGGCACGCCGTCGCGGCTCGGTGCCGGTGACTGCGCGAGTGCTGGTGACTGCGCGGGGGTCGATGCCATTGCGGGTGTCGATGCCGGTGCGCCCGGAGGGACTTGAGGAGTTGGGGCGGCCGGAGCCGCCGGGAGGGCCGCGGGAGCGGAGGCAGGAGCAGGTGGGACGGCCGGGGCGGCGGAGGCCGTCCGCGGCGCGGTGATCTCGCCCCGCTCGGCGCCGTCGACGAGCCTGACGGGCCGGGGCGGGCCGGACAGGCGCGCGGGACGGGCGGGACGAACGGGGCGGGCGGGGCGGGCGGGTTCTGCGGAGCCGTCGGGCTCGTCGTCGAGGCCGGTCATGTCCAGCAGAACCTCCGGTATCAGGACGACGGCGGTGACGCCGCCGTACGGCGACGGCTGGAGCGACACCTGCACGTGCTGGCGGTGCGCGAGCCGGTTCACCACGAACAGGCCGAGCTGCTCGGTGTCGAGCAGGTCGACCCGGGTGGTGTCGGAGATGCGCCGGTTGGCCTCCGCGAGCGCGTCCGCCCCCATGCCGAGTCCGCGGTCCGCGATCTCCACGACGGCGCCGGTGCCGACGCGCTCCGCGCGGACCTGCACGCGGGTGTGCGGGGGCGAGAACGCGGTCGCGTTCTCCGCGAGTTCGGCGAGCAGGTGGACGAGGTCGGTGACCGCGCCTCCGACGAGCCGGACCCCGGGGACGTTCTGCACGTCGACGCGGGCGAAATCCTCGACCTCGGAGACGGCCGCCCGCACCACGTCCAGCAGGGGGACCGGCCGGCGCCAGGCGCGTCCGGGCGCGGCACCGGAGAGAATGATCAGGCTCTCCGCGTGCCGCCTCATGCGGGTGGTGAGGTGGTCCAGCCGGAAGAGGTCCTCCAGCTCCACGGGATCCTCGTTGCGGCGCTCCATCGTGTCCAGCAGCGACAGTTGACGGTGCAGCAGCACCTGACTGCGCCGGGCGAGCTGGACGTACGCCCGGGAGATGCCGCCCAGCATCTCGGCGCGCTCGGCGGCGGCCTGCAGCGCGGCCCGGTGCACGGCGCCGAGCGCGGAGTTGATCTGCCCGACCTCGTCGTCGCCGTGGTCGCGGACGGGTGCGGCCTTATCGACGTCGATGCTCTCGCCGGCGCGCAACCTGTCCATGGCGCGCGGGAGTTCCTGTCCGGCCAGCCGCAGCGCCGAGTTGCGCAGGTCGACGAGTTCGACGATGTGCCCGCGGCCGATCCGGACCAGGATCAGGAGGGAGACGAGGACGGCGGCCAGGCCGAGGACCACGGCGGCGCCCGAGCCGTTCAGCAGGCTCGGGCCGAGCACGTCCGCCCGGCCGATCGCGCCGGTGCCCGCGGCGGTCTGGGCCCGCTGGAGTCCGCCGAGAACGGCGGCGCTGTTCTCGCTCCACCGTGCGGCGGGGGCCGCGTTCGCCGCCGCGGTGCGCGAACCGGCGCGGATCACCGCGTCCTCGGCGCCTCGCAGGCCGCGGTACGCGGTGCCGTCGGTGACCGAACGGTACGTGGCCGCGTCCGCGGGCCGCAGGTCCCGCACTCCGGAGTCGAGCAACTGCCGCTGCGTGTGCACCGCTCCGGTGAACTCGGCCTGCTGGTCCCGGGACATCTGCCCGGTCGCCTCGGCGGCGCCGAGGAGCGCGTCCTCGCGGGCGATCTCCTCACGGGCCCGTGCGAGTTCCTGCACCACGCGCAGCGAGGACGCCTCGTCCGGACCCTGGACGTCGGTGAGGGCTCCGCCGATCGAGAGGGCGTGGTCGGCCACCTCGGTGTACGCGGTGTACGCCCGGAACCAGTCCTCCTTGTCACGACTGTCGCCGCTGGCGCGGGCATCACCACTGGAGCGGGTATCGCGGCTGTCACGTTTGCCGCCGTCGCCGCCGGTCATGTCCGCGCGCAGCCGGGGCAGTTCGGCCGCGTCGTCCAGCAGGGACCTGACCCGGTCCGGGAGGCGCGGTTCGAGGGCGGTGGCGTCGGCGTCGCCGGCGGCGGCCCCCCGGCGCAGCGCGGCGGCCGCGGTGTCGGTGCGCGTCCAGGTGGCGCGCAGCGCGGCCTGGCGACGCGTGTCCGGGTGGGCGAGATACCGGGTGGCCGCGCCGCGTTCGGCCTGTACGGCGGTGAGGAAGTCGTCGGCCGGGACGAGCAGGCTGGAGCTGACGTCCCTGAGCTGTGCCCGGCCGGAGATGTCGCGGGCGGCGGTGACGGTGGCCGAGCCCCACAGGGCCATCAGCGACACGATCGGAAGGACGAGCAGGCAGACGATCTTGGCCCGGACGGTTCTGGGTCTCAGCCGGAGTGCCGGGAGCGGGGGACGGCGTCGGGCGTGGCGGGGAGGACGGTGGGTCGACGGCTGTTGTGCACGCATGGATTCCTAGGGGGACGCCGGCCCGGGGAGGGGGGTTGGGGCCCTGGCCGGTAGGAGGGGGCGAGGAGCGGCAGGGGTTCACACGGTGGGTGGTTACGCGGTGGGTGGTTACGCGGTGGGTGGTTACGCGGTGGGCGGTTACGCGGTGGGCGGTTACGCGGTGGGCAGTTCGGACCGGGGATGCGGATTCGTGACCGCCGCGGACGCCTCGCGCTCGCGCGCGGTCGGCGACAGGGCGACGAAGGCGGCGGTGAGGAAGAGGAACGAGCCGAGCCCGACGGCCAGCGGGAAGATGAACTTCATGGCGGACGCGCCACTCAGGGCCGCTCGGCCGGCCGTGAGGTGGATCTGTACGGCGGTCATGCCGGTGTAGTGCATGCTGCTGACGGCGAGCCCCATCACGAGGGACGCGATCCACACGCCCCGGGCCGCGGTGACGTTGAGCGCGGCCCACAGCGCGGCGGTGGCCGCGACGACGGCGATGATCACGGAGAGCGTGACCAGCACGGGGTTGTACGTCACACGTCCGTGCAGCTTCACCGCGGCCATGCCGAGGTAGTGCATGGCGGCCACGCCGAGGCCGGTGCCCAGACCGCCCAGCACCAGGGACCGGTTCCGGTCGCGGCCGTAGCCGACCATGAAGACGCCCACGCCGACCACGAGGACGGCGACCAGCAGGCTGGCCACCGTGCCGAGGACGTCGTAGCGGATCGGTGATCCGACGACGGAGAAGCCGAGCATGGCGATGAAGTGCATCGTCCAGATACCGGTTCCGATGGCGAGGGAGGCGGTCAGCAGCCAGTTGCGTCGTGAGCGTCCGCTCGCTTCGAGCGCCCGCATCGTGCAGCGCAGTCCGAGCGCCGCACCCACGCACGCCATCGCGTAGGCGAGTACGGGAGACACCCATCCGGCACCGAAGTGCTCCATGTGTCCCACAACTTCTCCTTCCACAGGCGAACTCGGGCCGTGGGACGCTAACACGGAGTTCGATCACAGGAAATTCACTGAGCACCCACACTCACATGAATTGATGACGCAATGACGAATCCAGTGGCTCAGCGTCACACTACTGACCATTTATGTGTTTGCGGCGACTCGCCGAAACAGCGCCTCGGGACCACCAATTTCCCTTTCCACAAGGTCAGTTGATGCCCGCCTCGGACAAGTCGGCACAGCTCCGCGGGCATACCGTCGCCTGGCCGGATGAAATGGATCACCCAACTCATCGATTTGTGAAGGAGGTTCATCGCAGCCTCTTCCCATGAAGTCCGGATGAAGCGGACTTAGAAGTCCCGAATCGGACCATCACATCCCATGACCGATGAGTTCACGGCCGTATGAATTACCGGAAAGAACGGCATGAGAAGGGAAGTGCACGCAGATTCCGTGAACAGATATCCACTCGCTGTCCGCGCCCGCCGGCCCTACGCTCGGTGTCATGACCAAGCCCCTCGTGGCGATCCTCAGCGGCGCCGGCATCTCCACCGACTCCGGAATCCCCGACTACCGCGGCCCGAACGGGCTGTGGCGGCGGGATCCGGGGGCCGAGAAGCTGGTGACGTACGAGTACTACATGAGCGATCCGGAGATCCGCCGCCGCTCCTGGCAGATGCGGCGCGCGAACCGTGCGCTGCGGGCGGAGCCGAACGCGGCGCACCGGGCCGTCGCGGCGCTGGAGCGCACGGGCATCCCGGTGCGGGTGCTCACCCAGAACGTGGACGGGCTGCACCAGCTGGCCGGGATGCCGGCCCGCAAGGTGCTGGAGCTGCACGGCACGGTCCGGAGCGTGGTGTGCACCAAGTGCCACGCACGGGGGCCGATGGAGGAGGCGCTGGCGCGGGTGGAGGCCGGTGAGGAGGATCCGGCGTGCCTGGAGTGCGGCGGGATCCTGAAGTCGGCGACCGTGATGTTCGGTGAACGGCTCGACCCGGTGGTCCTCGGGCAGGCCCTCTCGATCAGCAAGGCGTGCACCGTCTTCATCGCCGTCGGCTCCAGCCTCCAGGTCCAGCCCGCCGCGGGCCTCGCCGGTGTCGCCGCCGACAACGGCGCCCGCCTGATCGTCGTCAACGCCGAGCCGACTCCGTACGACGACCGTGCCCAGGAGGTCGTGCGCGAACCGATCGGCACGGCGCTGCCGGCGCTGCTGGACCGGCTGGTCGCAGCGCACCGGGCTGCGTCGATCCGGCGCACGCTCTAGAAGAGGGCCGTTCCCCGTTCGAAGTCCAGCAGGCGGCGCTTGCGGTCGAGGCCGCCTCCGTAGCCGGTGAGGTCGCCGGCGGCGCCGATGACGCGGTGGCAGGGGACGATGATGCCGATCGGGTTCCTGCCGTTGGCGAGGCCGACGGCGCGGGAGGCCCTGGGGTTGCCGAGGGCGTCGGCGAGTTCGCCGTAGGAGCGGGTCTCGCCGTAGGGGATGCGGGTGAGCTGTTCCCAGACACTGCGCTGGAACGGGGTGCCGTTCAGGCGGAGTTCGAGGGTGAACTCCTTCAACTCGCCCGCGAAGTAGGCGGTCAGCTGTTCCTCGGCCTCGGCGAAGGGGGTGTCGTCGGGGCTGCCGAAGGTCTCCTCCGGCGGGCGGTGGCGCTGGTCGGTCATGTAGAGGCCGCACAGGACACCGTCGTCGGCGACGAGGGTGAGGGGGCCGTAGGGGCTGTCCATGACGGTGTGCTGCTTCATCGCGGAGGTCATCGCGAAGTTCCTCTCGAAAGTCCTCATACGGGAAGGAAGTTGATGGGGTGGCTGTCCGTCGCCCACAGGTACTGGACCGCGTAGGCACGCCAGGGGCGCCAGGCCTCGGCGCGGGCGGTGAGCGCGGCCGGGGTGCCGGGCAGTCCCAGCTCCTCTGCGGCGCGCCGGATGCCGAGGTCGGTGGGGAGGAAGGCGTCGGGGTCGCCGAGGGCGCGCATGGCGATGACGTCGACCGTCCAGGGGCCGAAGCCGGGCAGCGCGAGGAGGCGGGAGCGGGTCTCGGCCCAGTCGGACTCGACCCCCAAGTGGAGGGTTCCATCGGCGAGTTGACCGACGAGGGTGGTGAAGGTGGTGCGCCGGGTGCGGGGCATGGCCAGGGTCTCGGGGTCCACGGCGGCCAGCGCCTCGGGCGACGGGAAGAGGTGGGTGAGTCCGCCCTCGGGGTCCTCCAGCGGTGTGCCGTGGGCCGTGACCAGGCGGGCGGCGTGGGTGCGGGCGGCGGCCGTGGACACCTGCTGCCCGAGGACGGCCCGGAGGGCGAACTCGGCCTCGTCGACGGTGCGCGGGACGCGGCGCCCCGGGGCCTTGTCGACCAGCGGGGCGAGGACCGGGTCCGTGCGCAGCTGGTCGTCGGTCGCCACCGGGTCGGCGTCCAGGTCGAGCAGGCGCCGGCAGCGGCTGATGGCGACGGTCAGGTCGCGCAGGTCACCGAGGGTGAGGCGGCAGGCGATGTGGTCGGGGCGGGGCGTGAGCGCGACGATGCCGTGCCCGTGCGGCAGCCGCAGCGTGCGCCGGTACGCGCCGTCCCGCCACTCCTCCACGCCGGGTACGGCGGTGGCGGCCAGGTGTCCGAAGAGGTTGTCGGGGTTGAGCGGGGCGCGGAAGGGCAACCGCAGCGCGATGGTGCCGGGGGTGCCGGGGGTGCCGGGGGTGCCGGGGGTGCCGGGGGTGCCGGGGGTGCCGGGGGTGCCGGGGGTGCCGGAGGCGCCCGCGGGGCTGGTGCGCGGCAGCCGGGCGCGCAGCTCGCTCGGGGACAGGGCGAAGACCTCGCGGACGGTGTCGTTGAAGGTGCGGATGGAGGAGAAGCCGGCCGCGAAGGCGATCTCCGCCATGGGCAGCGGGGTCGTCTCGATCAGCAGCCGTGCGGTCTGGGCGCGCTGGGCGCGGGCCAGGGCGAGGGGGCCCGCGCCCAGCTCGGCGAGCAGCTGGCGCTCGATCTGGCGGGCGGAGTAGCCGAGCCGGCCGGCCAGTCCGGTTACGCCCTCGCGGTCCACGACACCGTCGCGGATGAGGCGCATGGCTCGGGCGACGAGGTCGGCCCGCTGGTTCCACTCCGGGGAGCCGGGGCTGGTGTCCGGGCGGCAGCGCTTGCAGGCCCGGAATCCGGCCTGCTGGCAGGCGGCCGCGCTCGGGTAGAACGTCATGTTCTCCGGCTTGGGCGGGACCACCGGGCAGCTGGGCCGGCAGTAGATGCCGGTGGTCAGGACGGCGGTGAAGAACCAGCCGTCGAACCGTGCGTCCTTGGACTGCACGGCGCGTACGCAGTGCTCCCGGTCGAGGTGCGTCCCTGTCCGCATGCGTGTCTGCATGCAGACAGGATCGGCTCTCGCGGGGGCTCACCGCTGGCGGGAATCCGACATGTGCCTGGGGGTGGCCTGGGGCGGGAGGAAATTCCCCGGGGGTCAGGCGCGCTGCTCGAAGCCCGCGATCCACTCGGCGGTCGTGCGCAGGCCCCCGAAGGTGTAGAAGTGCACCTTCACGGGGGCGGTCAGGTTCGTACTCCCGGCCGATGATGCCATGGGCGTACGACGCCCTGGTCGGCCAGAGACCGCCAGGAATACGTTTCGCCCGCCTTCATCCGCCTTCATCCGCCTTCGCCAGAAGACCTTCGCCAGAAGACCTTTGTCAGGAGACCTTTGTCAGGAGACCTTTGTCAGGACATCAACGCTCCGCTGCCCGGACGGGCGGCGCCGTGGCGGAGGGCCGGGAGCCCTCGGGCAGCGCGGGGGTCTCGATGCGCCAGGCGATGCGCTCGCCGTCCTGGACCAGGCGCCGGTAGGCGTAGAGGACCACGGAGAGCAGCAGGATGCCGACGCCCACGAGTGTCTCGGTGCTGTCGCCATCGCCGGCGAGGGACGGATGGGTCACGCCGACGAAGACGATCAGCAGGTTGAAGGCGAGCAGGAGCCAGGCGACCTGGAATGACGGCGATGACCTTGGTCGTGCGGGCGGCCAGCCGGGCGCCGAAGTAGTTGCAGGCCCATCCGGCGACGATCGAGGCCACGGCCACCGCTTCGGTCAGGCCCAGGCTCCGGCCCGCGATCTCGATGTGGCCGGAGTGCGGGAACCACTGGGTGCGCACCAGCGCGCCGATCGCGGCCGCGTTCACGGCGATGCTGAAGGACCAGCCGATCCAGTACCCGAAGGAGGCCACCGCGCCGAGCGGGGCGCAGTAGCGTTTCCAGCCCTCGGTGGCGTAGCGGCTGACCCCGCCGGACATGCCGGGGAACATCGCGGCGCTCTCCGCGAACAGCATGTTCTGCAGCAGGCCGACGACCGCGCCGCCGACCCACAGTGCGATGGCGGTCCAGGCGCCGACCGCGCCGATTCCGTAACCCACCGTCAGGAGCAGGCCGTTGATGACCAACGCGATGGCGAAGCCGTCGCGCCAGGTGAGTGTCTTGCGCAGCTCTGCGGTGTCCTTGGCGTCCTTGGCGTCCTTGGCGTCCTTGGCGTCCTTGGCGTCCTTGGCGTCCTTGGCGTCCTTGGCGTCCTTGGCGTCCTTGGCGTCCTTCTGATCCTGGTGCACGTCGACCACCCGTCTGGAGGGAACAGGGGCTGTGTCGGGCGTCACAATAATGCGTTATTATTGGATGGCAATATAGGCGGGCGAGAACATGCGGTCAGGAAACGTACGGCAGCGAGGAGCGGTCGTGGACGAGCAGAGGGAACGGATCCTGCGGGCGGCGGCCGAGGTGCTGGCCGAACGGGGCTTCGACGCGGGCCGGTTGCGCGATGTCGCGACGGCGTCCGGGCTGTCCATCGGTTCGCTGCAGCACTACTTCGAGACCCGGGACGCCCTCTTCCGCGAGGCCTTCGCCTGGTCCATCGACGACCTGATCGACCGCTGGCGGGCCGCGGCCGTCGACGCCGCCGGAGCGTGGCGCCGCTTCGAACTGCTCGTCGGGGCACTCACCTCCGACCCCGCCCTCGTCCGGCGCTGTGCCACCTGGACCGAGTTCTGCGCGAGTGCCTCGCGCCGGGAGGAACTGGGCGAGGGAGTGCGCCGGGTCCACGCCGAATGGCGGGCGCTGATCAGCGAGATCGTCGAACAGGGCGTGCGCGGCGGGGAGTTCGATCCCCCGCTGGCGGCCGACCTCGCCGTCGGTTCGCTGACGGCCCTGGTCGACGGCTGCGACATGGCGGTGGCGTCCGGGTCCGGACTCACCGCCGAGCGCTACGCCGAGGTGATGCTCGGCACCGCGCGCGTCGTGCTCGGCGTCCGCGCCTAGCGCTCAAGCGATCCGAGGAATCCAAGAAATCCAAGAAATCCGAGACACCTGAGGGCTCTGAGGGCTCTGAGGGCTCTGAGGAATCCGACGGATCTAAGGAATCTAAAGGATTCGACGAATCTAAGGGATCTAAGGGATCTAAGGGAGGAGACGTTCCATGGGAGTGCGGTTCCCGCATCTGTTCAGCCCGCTGCGGATAGGCAAGGTGACGGTGCGCAACCGGATCCTGTCCTCGGGCCACGACACGGTCCTGGTCAGGGACGGCGCGGTCACCGAGGAGCTGATCGCCTATCACGAGGCCCGTGCGGCGGGCGGCGTCGGCCTGATCGTGCTCCAGGTCTCCGGCGTGCACGAGTCCGCCCGGTACACCACCCACGTCCTCATGGCCACCGAGGACGCGTGCGTTCCCGGGTACGCCCGGCTCGCCGAGGCGGTGCACCGGCACGGCACGAAGGTCTTCGGCCAGCTGTTCCATCCCGGCCGGGAGATCCTGGAGTCCAAGGACGGCAGCGCACCGGTCGCCTGGGCACCCTCGGCCACACCGAGCGAGCGCTTCCACGTCATGCCGCGCGCCATGACCGAGGCCGAGATCCATGAGGTCCTCGACGGCTACGGCCAGGCGGCCCGCCGGCTGCGCGAGGCCGGGCTCGACGGCGTGGAGGTCGTCGCCAGTCACGGCTATCTGCCGGCGCAGTTCCTCAACCCCGAGGTCAACGTCCGCACCGACGGCTGGGGCGGCGACGCGCGGGGCAGGCTGCGCTTCTTGCGCGAGGCGCTGCGCAGTGCCCGGGAGCAGGCGGGGGACGGCTTCGTGGTCGGCCTGCGCATCTCCGGCGACGAACTGAGCCACGACGGCCTGGGCACGGACCTGGTCCTCGAAGCCGTCGCCGAACTCGACGCGGAGGGGCTGATCGACTACGTGTCGGTGGCCGCGGGCAGTTCCTCCAGCCTGTCCGGGGCCCAGCACATCGCGCCGCCCATGTTCCATCAGGCGGGCTACACCGCGCCGCTCGCCGCCAAGGTGCGTGCCGTCGTCGGTGTCCCCGTGATGGTGGCCGGGCGGATCAACCAGCCGCAGGAGGCGGAGCAGATCATCGCCGGTGGTCAGGCGGACGCGTGCGCGATGACCCGGGCCCTGATCTGCGACCCGGACATGCCGGTCAAGGCCGCGGACGACCGCGCCGAGGAGATCCGCGCCTGCATCGGCTGCAACCAGGCCTGCATCGGCCACTTCCAGCTCGGCTACCCGATCTCCTGCATCCAGCACCCGGAGACGGGCCGGGAGCGCCGTTTCGGGGTGCTGCCGACGATCACCCGGCGGAAGAAGGTGCTGGTGGTGGGCGGCGGGCCGGCCGGCCTGAAGGCCGCCGCCGTGGCCGCGGCCCGCGGGCACGAGGTGGAGCTGCACGAGGCCGGGCGACGCGTCGGCGGTCAGGTACTCCTCGCCGAACTGCTGCCCGGCCGCGCCGAGTTCGGCGGCGCGATCACCAACCTCGAAGGGGAGGCGCGCCGCGCGGGCGCCCGTATCCTGGTGAACTCCCTGGTGGACGGCCCGGCTCTCGCCGCCGCGGCCCCGGACGCGGTGGTGCTCGCCACCGGCGCACGGCCCCGCCGTCCCCGGCTTGAGCTGATGGACGACCCCGTGGTGCTCGACGCCTGGTCGGTGATCCGCGGCGGCGAGGTGCCGCGCGGGCGGATCGTGGTGGCGGACTGGCGCGGCGACTGGATCGGCCTGGGCGTCGCCCTCCAACTCGCCGCCCTGGGGCGGAAGGTGACGCTCTGCGTGACCGGCTTCGCGGCCGGCGAGCACCTCCAGCAGTACGTACGCGCCGCCATGCTGGCCCAGGCGGTACGGGCCCGGATCGACATCGTGCCCAACGTGCGGCTCTACGGCGCCGACAGCGACACCGTCTACCTCCAGCACACCCTCACCGAGGAGCCCGTACTGCTCGACGGCGTCGCGGGCACCGTCCTCGCACAGGGCCACGAACCGGTCGACGACCTCGACCCGGTAGCCCTCGGCATCCCCGCCGACCACATCTTCTCCGCAGGCGACCGCATCACACCACGCACCGTGGAGGAGGCTGTGCTGGAGGGACTGACGGTGGCGACGGAACTCTAAACCGTACGACATCCAGGGCCGAGAGCCCCAAGGGCTGGAGAAGGCCGACGAAGTCGGGTGCGCCTCGGCAGCGCCCCAAAGGGGCGCGAGGAACTGCGCAACCAACCAACACGAACCCGCAGACGGCAAACCGAACTTCCAACGGACCAGTCAAACAGGGCCAGCGAAATCCGACACGCTTCGGCAACACCCCCCAAGGGGCGCGGGGAACTGCGCAACCAACCACAACGAACCCGCAGACGACGAACCAGCCCCCACGAGAGCACTCAAACGAGGCCAGCGAACTCCGACACGCCTCAGCAACACCCCCAAGGGGCGCGGGGAACTGCGCGACCAGCCACAACGAACCCGCAGACGACGAACCGGAGATCCAGCGAAGCGCTCAGCCCAGCCGGCGCGCAAACACCTCGTACGTCTCCTCGTCGAAGAGAACAAAGCGCACCTCTTCGACGGCAGTCGGCGTGCCGCGCACCGTCTCCACCGCGATCCGGGCCGCGTCCTCCTTCGGGTACCGGTAGACACCGGTGGAGATCGCCGGGAAGGCGACCGTGCGGGCGCCCAGTTCGTCGGCGACGCGGAGGGATTCCCGGTAGCAGGAGGCGAGGAGGCCGGAGCGGTCCTCGGAGGCGGACCAGACCGGGCCCACGGTGTGGATCACCCAGCGCGCGTCCAGCTCGCCCGCCGTGGTGGCGACGGCCTGGCCGGTGGCAAGGCCCTTGCCGTAGCGGGAGGCGCGCAGGGCGCGGCAGGCCTCAAGGATCGCGGGGCCGCCGCGCCGGTGGATGGCGCCGTCGACGCCCCCGCCGCCGAGCAGGGAGGAGTTGGCCGCGTTGACGATCGCGTCGGCGCTCTGCCGCGTGATGTCGCCCTGTACGAAGGTGATGGTGACGGTGGTCATGACTGCCTCAGTCTTCTCCAGACGGCCTTCGCCGCGTTGTGCCCCGACATCCCGTGTACACCCGGGCCGGGCGGGGTCGCGGAGGAGCAGATGAAGACCGCCGGGTGGGGGGTGCTGTACGGGTGCAGGGACAGTCTGGGGCGCAGCAGGAGCTGGAGCCCGGAGGCCGCGCCGCAGGCGATGTCGCCGCCCACGTAGTTGGCGTTGCGGGCGGCCATCTCGGTCGGCCCGGCAACGGCGCGGGCGAGGACGCGGTCGCGGAAGCCGGGGGCGAAGCGCTCCAGCTGGCGTTCCATGGCGTCGGTGAGGTCGCCGCTCCAGCCGCCCGGGACGTGGCCGTACGCCCAGAAGACGTGCTTGCCCTCCGGGGCGCGGGTCGGGTCGGCCACACTGGGCTGCACGGTGATCATGAACGGCTTGTCCGGGGCGCGGCCCTCGCGGGACGCGGCGCGCAGCGCCCGGCCGATCTCGGCGCGGCTCGCGCCGATCTGCACGGTGCCGGCGGCTCTGGCCTCGGGCGCGGTCCACGGGACCGGGCCGTCCAGCGCGTAGTCGATCTTGAAGACGCCGGGGCCGTAGCGGTAGTGGTCGTAGTGGCTGCCGAAGCCGGCGATGCGGGCGAGCGCGGTGGGCGAGGTGTCGAAGACGTAGGCACGCGCGGGCGGCAGGTCGTCCAGGCGCTTGACCTCGTAGTCGGTGTGGATCGCGCCGCCGAGGTCCTTCAGATAACCGGCGAGGGCGTCGGAGATCGCCTGGGAGCCGCCGCGGGCGACGGGCCAGCCGCGGGCGTGCGCGGCCAGGGCGAAGACCAGGCCGACGGCGCCGGTGGCGACGCCGCCCAGCGGGGCCATGACGTGGGCGACCAGGCCGGCGAAGAGGGCCTTGAACCGCTCGTCCCGGAAGCGGCTCATCAGCACGGTGGAGGGCGGGAGTCCGGCCAGGCCGAAGCGGGCGAGGGTGACCGGGTCGCGGGGCAGCGCGGTCAGCGGCAGGGACATGAAGTCCCTGGCCAGGGTGTCCCACTTGGACAGGAACGGCGCGACCAGTCTGCGGTAGGTGCCCGCGTCGCGCGGACCGAACGAGGCGGCCGTCTCGGCGACGGACCGGGCCAGCACCGCCGCGCTGCCGTCCGGGAAGGGATGCGCCATGGGCAGGTCGGCGTGCAGCCACTCAAGGCCGTAGCGCTCCAGTGGAAGGGCGCGGAACGCCGGTGAGTTGATGCCGAGGGGGTGGGCGGCCGAGCACGGGTCGTGCCGGAACCCGGGCAGGGTCAGCTCCTCGGTGCGGGCACCGCCGCCGACGGTGGACCGCGCCTCGAACAGGGCGACCGAGAACCCGCGGCGGGCCAGTTCCACGGCCGCGGTCAGTCCGTTCGGCCCCGCACCCACCACGACCGCATCGAGCATCGACGGCACCTTCGGACCCCCTCGTCAGCCGATGGCCACTCGGGATCAGGATATGCCGGGGCACCGACAATGCCCGGGTCGGGTACCAGGGGCGGATATCAGGGTCGGGTGACCAGGGTCGGGGTGCCGGGTACCTCAGACCGCCGTGCGCAGCAGTTCGGCGACGCGGCGGGCCGTGGCGGCGTCCCGGGCGGCGGTGAAGGGCAGCGCGTTGCCGCCGGTGATACGGAACGGCTCACCGGTGAGGGTGAGGTCGGCGCCGCCCGCCTCCTGGACCAGCAGCAGACCCGCCGCATGATCCCAGGCAGCCTCCCAGCCGAACGCGACCGCGTCCAACTCGCCCCGGGCCACGGCGAGATACTCCAGACCCGCCGATCCGCAGGGGCGCGGGGCGATGCCGTCGGTCCACAGGGCGCGCAGCGAGCGCTTCTGCTCGTCGGTGGTGTAGTCCGGGTGGGAGGTGGCGACGACGAGGTCCCGGCCGGGGGCCGGCGGGCCGGCGAACAGCCGCTCCCCGTCGAGGTGGGCGCCCTGTCCGCGCACCGCCGTGGCGAACTGGTCGCGTACGGGGGCGTAGGTCCAGGAGGCGAGGACGGTGCCGCGGCGGGCGAGCGCCACCAGGGTGCAGAAGCCCTCGTCGCCGTGCACGAACTGGCGGGTGCCGTCGACCGGGTCGATGATCCAGACCGGGGCGTCGCTCTGGAGCGCGTCGTACGTGGCCGGGTTGGCGTGCACCGCCTCCTCGCCGACCACCAGCGAGCCGGGCAGCAGGGCGCCGAGCACCTCGGTGAGCTGGCGCTCGGCAAGGCGGTCGGCGTCCGTCACCAGGTCGTGCGGTCCGCTCTTCTGGTCCACCTCGTGGTCGGCGAGCCGGCGGAAGCGGGGCAGGATCTCTGCGGCGGCGGCCTTGCGGACGGCGTCTTCCACGTCGGCCGAGTGGCGGGCGAGGAAATCTCCCTCAAGGATCTCGTCCAGGGGTGACTCCCACGTCTCGGTGTCGTCGATCATGCCCCCATGAGAACACGCCCCGCTGACAATCCCCGCCCGTACGGTGGATGAGGGGTGGAATCACGATGAACACGCGGGGCCGCTCCCCGTGCCCCGGGCTCTCCCCGCTCCTCGTGCTCCCGGGCTCTCCCTCGCACCTCGTACCCCCACGCTCTCCCCCACCCCCGGCTGTCACCGGCCCACCGCGTACCCCTGCATGCCCCGCGCATTGGCCGCGGCCGACAGGATGCCGGTACGTGGGTCGCGGGCCACCGCGCACAGACGGCCCTCCGACCAGGCGGGACCGACGGTGACGTCGTGGCCGCGGCGGCGCAGCTCCTCGACCACGTCCGCCGCCGTGCGCGACTCCACGGTCACGCTGCCGGGGCGGTGGCCGCGCGGGTGGAAGGAGCTGGGGAAGCTGTCGTTGTGCCAGTTCGGGGCGTCGATGGCGCCCTGCAGGTCGAGGCCGCCGCGGACCGGGGAGCGCAGCACCGCGGCGAGGAAGAAGTGCAGCTGCCACTGATCCTGCTGGTCGCCGCCGGGGGTGCCGAACGCGAGCACCGGGACGCCGTCGCGCAGCGCGAGGGACGGGGTGAGGGTGGTGCGGGGGCGGCGGCCCGGGGTGAGCGAGTTCGCCAGCCCCTCCTCCAGCCAGGTCATCTGCAGCCGGGTCCCGAGCGGGAACCCGAGTTCCGGGACGACCGGGTTGGACTGCAGCCAGCCGCCACTGGGCGTGGCCGCGACCATGTTGCCCCAGCGGTCGACGACGTCCAGGTGGCAGGTGTCGCCACGGGTGCTGCCGTCGGCGGCGACCTGGGGCTCGCGGGGCGGCTGCGGGACGGGGGGCGCGGCGAGGCCGGCGGGCGGCTGCGGGACAGACGGCGCGGCGAGCGGATACGCAGTACGGGACGCACCGAGCGGATCCGTACTGGTGGACGCACGGGACGCACCGAGCGGATCCGTGGCGGTGGACGCACCGACGGGATCGGGGGCGGTGGACGCACCGAACGGATCCGTGACGGTGGACGCACCGAGCGGATCCGTGGTGGTGGACGCACCGGGCGGTTGCGCGACCGTCGGTTCGCCCGTTCCCAGCGCGTCGAAGGTGTCGGCGCCGGCGTCCACGCGCGCGTGGGCCTGTGCGGGCAGGCGCGGGTGCGGCCGCCGGGGCTGCCGGGGCGCAGTTCGTGGGAGGCGGTGGCGGTGACGAGGGCGCGCCGTTCGGTGTTGTAGCCGTCCGACAGCAGTTCGGCGACGGGCACCTCGGCGGCGTCGCCGTACCAGGCCTCGCGGTCGGCCATGGCGAGCTTGCAGCCCTCGATCAGCAGGTGGAGGTAGTCGGCGGAGCCGTAGGGGGGCAGCTCGGGCGGGAGCAGGGCGAGCTGCTGGAGGAGGGCGGGGCCCTGGCTCCAGGGGCCGGCCTTGCACACGGTCCAGCCGTTCCAGTCGTACGTCACGGGTGTCTCGTACGACGCCGACCAGCCGGCCAGGTCGGTCTCGGTGAGCGTGCCGGTGTGCCGTTCGCCGCTGGTGTCCATGGTGGGCCGCCGGGACTGCCGCAGCAGGGCCTCGGCGATGAAGCCGGTGCGCCACACCTCGCGCGCGGCGTCGATGCGCGCCTCCCGGTCGCCGGCGCCGGCGGTCTCGGCGAGCAGCCGCTTCCAGGTGGCGGCGAGGGCGGGATTGCGCAGCGGCTCACCGATCCGCGGCGGTGCGCCGCCCGGCAGGTACACCTCGGCCGACGAGGTCCACTCGGTCTCGAACAGCTTGCGCACGCTCTCCACGGTCGCGCCGACGTTCTCCACGGGCGGGTGCCCGTGTTCGGCGTACCCGATGGCGTACTTCAGCACGTCGTCCAGGGGCTTGGTGCCGTGGTCGCGCAGGAGCAGCAGCCAGGCGTCGAAGGCGCCGGGCACGGCGGCGGCGAGGGGTCCGGTGCCGGGTACGAGGTCGAGGCCCAGCCCCTTGTAGTGCGCGACCGTGGCGCCGGCCGGGGCCACGCCCTGTCCGCACAGCACCCGTACCTCGCCGCCCGCCGGGGCCAGCAGGATCGGCACCTCGCCGGCGGGCCCGTTGAGGTGCGGTTCCACCACGTGCAGGACGAACGCGCCGGCGACCGCGGCGTCGAAGGCGTTGCCGCCGTCCTCCAGGACCGCCATCGCCGACTGGGAGGCCAGCCAGTGCGTCGAGGACACCATGCCGAAGGTGCCCTGAAGCGTGGGTCGAGTCGTGAACCGCATCTCTCACCTCGGTGTTCGCGTACGCCGGCCGGCCTGTCCACCCGTGTTCCGCCTGCCTCGCGGTGGACGTCACGCGGCCATGCTCCCCCATCGCGGCCCGGTGCCGGTACCTGGCGGCCGGCTCACTTCGAGGGTTCGCGCAGGCGCACGGCGAGGGCGGCGATGTCGTCCTCAAGACGTCCTCTGCTGTAGCGCAGCAGGTCGCGGTGGAGAGCCGTGAGCAGTTCGTGGGGCGGTGTCGGAGGCTGTCGGCGCATCCAGGCCGCCAGGGGGAAGAACTCGCCGTCGCGGGCGCGGGCCTCGGCGACCCCGTCGGTGTAGAGAAGCATCAGGTCGCCGGGGGCGAAGTCGAAGGTGTCGACGTGGTAGTGATCGCCGATCAGCTCCGCGAGATTGAGCAGGGGCGAGGGAGAGGTGGGTTCCAGGAGGCGGAGTTCCCCGTGGTTCAGGAGCAGCGGCGGGGGGTGTCCGCAGTTGAGGATCCCGATACGCCCTCCCTCGTGCGGGATCTCGACGAGCAGGGCGGTGGCGAAACGCTCGGTCGGTCCCTCGGGGGGAAACGCGGCGTTGTAACGGGTGCTGCTGGCGTCGAGCCGGCGCGCGACGTCGGCCATGTCGGCCTCGCCGTAGGCCGCCTCCCGGAAGGCGTTGACGATCGCCGCCGCCGCGCCCACGGCCGGCAGCCCCTTGCCCCGCACGTCGCCGATGAGCAGCCTGATCCCGAAGCCCGTGTCGACCACCTCGTAGAAGTCCCCGCCGATACGGGCCTCCGCCGCGGCGGCGAGATACAGCGACTCGATCTCGACGGACCCGAAGCGGCGCGGCATGGGGCTCAGCACCACCTGCTGTGCCGCGTCGGCGACGAGGCGCACCTGGAAGAGGGTCCGCTCCCGCTGGAGCCGGACGTGACTTCCGTAGGCTGCCGCCACGGTGACCGCGATGATCCCCGAAGCCGTCCACCACGTCCCCAGGCCGGGGAACACCGCGCTGAGGCCGATCATCAGTAAGAGGCAGACGGTGCCCAGCAGGACGGTGGGGAACACCGGCCACATGGCGGCGGCGAGGGCCGGCGCCGCGGGCAGAAGGCGACTGAAGGCCATTTCCGGGGGAGTCGCGTATGCCAGGCCGGCGATGACACCGGTGAGGACGACCGGCGACAGCCGCACGACCCTCCCGCGCCCGTGGCGGCGACGGGGCCGCAGCCGTCCTGACTCGATCACACCCGACAGAATATCCAGGCGATCGGGACATAGCGCCCTAATGGCACCCCAATGGCTCGGAGCCGGCCGCCCTGCGCGGCGCCGTCCCGGCGCCGTCCCGCCGGGCGCAGTGCTCCGTCCGGCCTCATTCGCCTCAGGGGTAGGATTTTGAGGGGTAAGAGGACTTTCTACCTGGGTGAACGGGGGCCGGGATGGCGGAGCGGAAGACGACGGCGGAGCGGGATGCCGTCGCGATGGTCATCGAGGACTGGGCGCGCGAGCGCCCCGAACTGGACACCACCCCGCTGGAGGTCCTGGCCCGGCTGCACCGCTCGTTCCTGCGCTACAGCACCCGCCTCACCACGTCCATCGAACGCCACGGGCTGTCCGTCGCCGGCTTCGACGTGCTGACCGCGCTGCGCCGGGCGGGTGCGCCGTACCGGCTGACCGCGGGCCAGCTCGCCGACTCGGGGCTGGTGTCCTCCGCCGGGGTCACGCTGCGCATCGACCGGCTGGAGAAGGACGGGCTGATCGTGCGCGAGCGGGACGCCGACGACCGCCGTGTCGTGTACTCGCGGCTCACCGACGCGGGCCTCGCCAAGGTGGACGAGGTGTTCGCCGAGCATCTCGACAACGAGCGCCGGATGCTCGGCGACCTCTCCCCCGCCGAGCGCCGCCAGCTCGCGCGGCTGCTGCGCAGGCTGGAGCACTCGATCCTCTCCTCGGACGGTGATCTCCCGGTCTGAGCCCCGGGGCACGGGTCACCCGGCGCGGGGTCCAGGTCACCCGGCCGGCTCGCCCGCCGTCTCCCGCGCCGCCGGCTGTGCCGCCTGCGCCTCGGCCTGCGCCCGGTACAGGCGGCGCAGCCGGACCACGCCCAGGTCGTGCTGGTAGAGGTTCTCCTGCTGGTCGGCGTCGGCGGGCATGGCCTCCAGCATGACCCGGTCCTGCTCCAGCACCTCCCAGTGCCGCTTCTCGATGAGCGTCCTGTACAGGAAGCGCCAGGTGTCGCGCTGCCAGCCCTGCACACGGCGGTAGCGCCAGAAGAAGACGCCGGTGCGCCCGGCGTCCACCGGGCAGGCCATGCCGACGATGCCGAAGGCGCCGCCGGGACCCGCGGAGGGCGGGTACGGGATGGAGAGGTCCACCCAGTCGATCCCGGTGCGGCACAGCTCGACCCAGTCGAAGTTCACGCCCCGCTGGTCGGTCTTCTCGAAGAAGTAGCCCCGCGCGGTCTCCCGGATGCGGAAGCGGGCCGTGGTGTCCCCGTCGTACATGGTGTGGGACTCGTGGTGCAGGAAGGCGCCGTGCATGGGGTCGAGGAGGTTCTCCATGGCGAACCGCCACGGCACGTTCCACTCGGCGTAGCACAGGATGGGCTCGATGTCGGGGTCGTCGAGCGGGTCGGGGAGGGTCGGTTCGACCGGTTCCGGGTGCTGTTCGTCGCCGAAGTAGGCGAGGATCGCGCCGGCGACCTCGCGCACGGGCGGGGAGGCGACGAGCTTCTTGCCCTCCAGGTTGCAGCCGGGCAGGCCGGGCACGGAGGAGACGGTGCCGTCGGTGCGGACCTCGACGCCGTGGTACCAGCAGGCGACCCGGTCCCCCAGGTGCTTGCCGAGGGACAGCGGGGCGCCGCGGTGCGGGCAGCGGTCCGCGAGCATCGACAGGGTGCCGTCGGAGCGGCGGAACAGCAGCCACTGCTCGCCGAGCGCGGTCACCTTGCGCATCGCGCCGGGTGCGACGTAGGAGGAGGGGACGACGGGGTGCCACTGGTTGCGCAGACCGGTGGCGTAGACGTGGTCGGCGGTGACGTTGCTGGACAGGGTCATGGTCAGGCTCCCAGGCGGTGCATCTCGGCGCGGAAGGACTCCTCGGTCCAGGGGGCGCCGTCGGGCGCGTGGACCTGACGTGCGTTCAACCCGTGGACCACGTCGGTGAGTTCGTGGCCGTCCTTGGTGAAGATCTCTTCGAGGGTGGCGGCCAGCTTGTACTCGTAGGGGGTGGGTTCGTGCGTACGGGACTGGTGGGCGTCCAGGTAGGGCCAGGGCGGGGTGGTCATCGGGGTCTCCAGCGGTCGGGACTCGGGTCGGGGGGTCGTGGGGGTGTGGATCCCCGGTTCACAGATCGAGGACGAGGCGGCCGGAGGCGCAGCGCGAGACGCAAATCATCATGGTCGCGTTCGCGGTGTGCTCGGCCTCGCTGAGCAGGAAGTCGCGGTGGTCGGGGGTGCCGGCGAGCACCCGGGTCTCGCAGGAACCGCAGATGCCGTCGCGGCAGGAGCTGTCGACGCTGATACCGGCGTCCTCCACGGCCTGGAGGATCGAGGTGTCGGGGCCGACGGTGAGGGTGCGGCCGGAGGCGCGGCACTCGACCTCGAACTCCTCGTCGTCCCCGGTGCGTTCGACGGCGGGTGCGGCGAACCGCTCGACGCGCAGCCGGTCGGCGGGGCACTTCCGCTCGACGGCCGCGAGCAGCGGTTCGGGTCCGCAGCAGTAGACGAGGGTTCCGTCGGGCAGGTCGGCGAGCGCAGTGTCCAGGTCGATGTGGCCGTGCTCGTCCTGCGGTACGACCGTCACGTCACCGTTCAGAGCGGCGAGTTCGTCGGTGAAGGCCATCGAGGCGCGGCTGCGTCCGCCGTAGACCATGCGCCAGTCGGCACCGCGCCGGGCGGCCTCGCGGGCCATGGCGAGCAGCGGGGTGATGCCGATGCCGCCGGCGACGAAGACGTACCCGGGGGCGTCCTCCAGGGCGAAGTGGTTGCGGGGTTCGGAGACCGTGACGGTCTGCCCCGGGCGCAACGTCGTATGCACGTGGCGCGAACCGCCGCGTGAGGCGGGCTCGTTGAGCACGCCGATCCGGTACGTGCCCGTCGCCTGGGGGTCTCCGCACAGGCTGTACTGGCGGATCCGGCCGCCCACCTCGACGTCGATGTGGGCGCCGGGGGTCCAGGCGGGCAGGGGCTTGCCCTCGGGGTGGGTCAGCTCGACGGACAGGACGCCGTCGGCCTCCCAGGTCATGCGGCGCACGGTCAGCCGCGGTGACGTCTGGCTCATCTCGGCTCGCTCCTCAACTGCCCGGGATGGTCACGGGCGGGGTGAACGGGTTCTTCATGGGGCCCAGCGCGGTCAGGTCGACCTCGACGAGCACCGGCCCGTCGGCGGCGACGGCCTGTTCCAGCACGGGTACGGCGTGCTCCTCGGCGGCGATGCGCAGGTACGGCAGCGAGCAGGCGCCGGCCAGCCGCTCGAAGTCGGGTGTGGCGAGGTCGACTCCGGCGCGGCGCTCGCGGTAGGTGTCCTGCATGTTGCGCAGGACGCCGTAGCCGCCGTCGTTGAAGACGATCAGGGTGAGCCGGGGCCGTTCCTGGGCGAGGGTGAGGAGTTCGCCGAGGTGGACGGCGAGGCCACCGTCGCCGGCGAGGACGACGGTGGGTGCCTCGGGCCGGGCGAGTGCGGCTCCGATGCCCATGCCGAGGCCCTGTCCGATGCCGCCGCCGCGCGGGAAGACGTTGTCGCGCGGGTCGTAGATCTCCAGGAGCCGGTTGCCCCAGCTGCTGGAGGGGATGGTGACGTCGCGGGCGACGACGGCCTCGCGGGGCAGGGCGGCGCGGATCGCGTCGCAGATCGCGGCCTGGGGGCCGATGTTCTCGTGCAGGGTGGCCCTCACCTGCTCGCGGACGTCGGTGACCCGGCCGGTCCAGTTCGGCTCGGCCTCGGACGCGTGCGGCAGCAGGGCGGCGAGGACGCCGGCCGCGTCGCCGTGCAGCGGGTGCCGCGCCGGGTACACGCGGCCGAGGGCGGCGGCGTCGAGGTCGATCTGGATGTGTGCGGCGGGGAGTCGGAGCGTGTAGTCGGCGGTCTCGTTGGAGCGGAAGTGGGTGCCGACGGTCAGCAGCACGTCGGCGTCGGCGAGGAGCGCGCGGACGGCCGGGTTGGTGGCGAAGTTGCCGATGACCTGCGGGTGGTCCTCGGGTACGGCGCCGCGCCCGGAGTTGGAGGTGATCAGTCCGGCGCCGGTCGCGGCGAGCAGGTCCGCGAGTTCGGCGCGGGCCCGGGTCGCGCCGCCGCCCGCCCAGACGAGGGGCCGACGGGCCGAGGCCAACAGGGCTGCGGCGGCGGCCAGTTCGTCCGGGTCGGGGACCGGTGCAGCGGCCGGGGCGATCTCGGTGATGGTGTCGTTCTGGGCCGCGTACTGCAGGTCGATCGGCCACTCGACGCTCGCGGGGCCACCCGGAGCGGTGAGCGCGGCGTGCGCGGCCTCGCGCAGGACACGGCCGGCGTCGGCGGCGGACGTCACGGCGGCGGCGTGCTTGGAGACGGCGGTCAGCATGCCCAGCTGGTCCTTGGTCTCGTGGATGAAGCCGCGTCCGCTGCCGAGGAACCGGCTCTCCACCTGCCCGGTGACGTGCAGGACGGAGGTGCCCGCGCTGAGCGCCTCGATCAGGGAGCCGGCGGCGTTGCCCGCGCCGGTGCCGGTGGAGGTGAGGGCGCAGCCGATGCCGCCGCGGGCACGCCCGTAGGCGTCGGCGGCGTTCACGGCGGACGCCTCGTGCCTCACGGGCACGAACCGCAGCTCGCGGTCGACGGCCTCCACCAGCGGCAGGTTGTGCACGCTGACGATGCCGAAGACGGTGTCGATGCCCAGGTCCCGCAGGACGGCGACGAGGAGATCGCCTCCGTTGTCGTGACGCATGGTGAGATCTCCTCAGAGGATGGAGCGGCCGACGCCGCCGCAGACGTCGATGGCGGTGCCGGTGATGTACGAGGCGCGGGGGGACAGCAGCGCGACGATCGCGTAGGCGACCTCGTCGGCCCGGCCGAGCCTGCCGAGGGCGACCCCGCGGTCGGCGGCGAGGTGCGCCTGCCACTCCTCGTAGCTCTGGTCCGTGTCCGCGGCGGCGTGGCGGCGGGTCCACTGGCCGGTGTCGATCAGGCCCAGGCACACGGAGTTGACCCGGATGCCGTCGGCGGCGAGTTCCACAGAGAGGGACTTGGACAGGTTGAGGATGCCCGCGCGGGCGGCGCTCGTCGTGATGAGGCGGGGCTCGGGCTGCTTGGCGAGGACGGCGTTGACGTTGACGACGCTCGCCGCGTCCGACGCCTTCAGGTGCGGGCGGGCCGCGTGCAGCGGGTTGAGGACGCCGTGGAACTTCAGCTCCAGCTCGTCGCGCCAGTCGTCGGCGGTGGACTCGTCCAGGCCCTTCATCCGGGACTGCCCGGCGTTGTTGACGAGTCCGTCGACGCCGCCGAAGCGGCCGGCGGCCTGCTCGACGACGTCGCGTACGGCGCCGGCGTCCCGTACGTCGCACACGGCGGTCAGCAGCCGGCCGGCGTCGAGGCCGGCCGTCGCGCGGGCGAGGCGGTCGGCGTCGCGTCCGCAGGTGGCGACGTTCGCGCCCTCGTCGAGTAGGGCGCGGACCGTGGCCAGGCCGACGCCCGAGCTGCCGCCGGTGACCACGATGGTGCGGTCGGCGAGGCCCAGATCCATGGCGGGTGACTCCTGTCGATCAGTGCATGGTGAAGCCGCCGTTGACGGCGATCACCTGTCCGGTCAGATAGCGGGACTCCTCGCCGAGCAGGAAAGCGACGGCTCCGGTGAGGTCGTCGGGTCGCTGGGGGCGGGAGATGGCGCGGTTCGCGCGGTAGAGGTCGTGGCGCTGCGCGGGCACGGTCTCGGTGGCCTCGCCCTCGGTCAGACCGGGGGCGAGAGCGTTGACGGTGATGCCCTTGTCGCCGAGTTCGCGGGCCATGGCCCGGGTCAGGGCGATCACGGCGCCCTTGGAGGCGATGTAGTGGGCGAGGCGCGGGGAGCCGTACAGGGCGGCGTCGGAGGCGAGGTTGACGATGCGGCCGGGTCCGCCGTGGGCGAGGAGCTGCGGCAGCAGGACCTTGGACACCAGCCAGGGGCCCCGGGCGTTGACCGTCATCAGCCGGTCCCACGTCTCGACGTCGATGTCCTGGAACTCCTTGCCGCCCACGCCGTTGGCGAGCGCCGCGTTGTTCACCAGGCCGTACAGCGGGCCCAACTGCCGTGTGAACTCACCGAGTCGCTCCACCGAGGCGGGGTCCGCGACGTCGCAGGGCGTGAAGTGGGCGTCGATGCCCTCCGCGCGCAGTTCCCGCTCGGCGGCGCGGCCCCGGTCCTCGGCCAGCTCGGCCAGGACGACGCGGAAGCCGTCCTGGCCGGCCCGGCGGGCCATGGCCAGTCCCAGGCCACGGCCCGCCCCGGTGACGACGACCGTCCGGGCGTCGCGCGGGGAACGCTCAGTCACGGGTGACGCCGTGCATCGGCGAGTGCTCGGGGTAGGTGGGCACCTGCGGCTTCTGTGTGCCGATGACGACGCAGAACAGCGCGTCCTTGTCGCCCTCGTTCTTCAGCGAACGCGCCACGCCCGCCGGGACGACGATCATGTCGCGGTAGCCGAGGGTGCGGTACTCCGCCTCGTCCTCGCCGCGGTGGATGCCGACCCGCACCTCGCCCTCCAGGACGAAGAAGGCCTCCTCGACGTCGTGGTGGGTGTGCTCGGGGCCCTCGGCGCCGGGCGGGAGCAGCATGTTGGAGAAGGTGAACCCGCCGGACGGGAGGATCCGGTTGTCGCCCTCGTGGTTGCCGGTGGCGCCGGAGCCGACGTAGCGGATCTGCGCGCGGCGGTACTGGTCGCCGGCCTTCGCCTGGAAGGCGAGGGTGTTCCAGTCGGGCTCGCGGGAGTCCTTCGTCGCGATGAGCGAGTCGGTGTAGGAGGCGAGGTCGCCGCCGTTGTCGTACGCGGTGGTGGTCAAAGGCACGGTGAACTCCTAGGCGGGGATACGGGCGGTGATGCGGAGGTGGGAGAGCACCCAGGCGTCGAAGCGCTCGGGCTGCTCCTGGTTGGCCAGGTGACCGGCGTCCTTGACGATCACGTAGGCGGTCTTGTGGATGGCGCCGGCGATGGCCTGGGAGGCGTCGACGCCGGTGACGCGGTCCTGGTCGCCGCACAGGACGAGCGTCGGGGCGGTGATCCGGGGCAGTTCGGCGCGCAGGTCGGCGGCGGCCATCGACTCGGCGGCGTACGCGTAGCCCGGCAGGCGGATCGCGTCCGCCATGGTGTCGGTGACGCGTCGTACGAGGTCGGCGGGCGCGTTCTCGGACAGCAGGCGGGAGGCGCGGCGTTCGGCGAACGCCCTGGGGCCGGCCTCGGCCAGCTCGCCTGCCCGTGCCCGCATCGCGGTCGCCTTCGCCGGGTCCGTGCCCGAACCCGGGCTGGAGTCCGCGACGACGAGGGAGGCGACCAGCTCCGGGTGGCGGACGGCGAGCCGCAGCGCGATGACTCCGCCCCAGGAGACACCGAGGACGTGGGCGCTGCCGCCGCGGGCGCGGATCAGCGCGGCGGCCGTGTCGGCGTAGTCGTCCAGGGTCAACGGGCCTTCGGGGTCAGGGGACTTGGCATACCCGGGGGCGTCCCAGGCGACGACCCGCGCGTACCGGCCCAGCTCGGCGAGCTGCGGGGCGAAGGCGGCCGAGGAGGAGCCGATGCCGTGCAGGCACAGGAGCAACGGGCCCTGGTCGCCCGCCTCTTCGACGTGCAGCGCTGAGGCGAGGGCCGCCACCGAGTCCGTCACCGGGGCCGTCACAGGATCTGTCCTGTCCGTCCGGCCAGCGCGGCGAGGCTGCGCAGTACGGCGTACGGCACGACCTGGCTGGTCGCCGGGTTGCCCGGGTCGGGCAGGTGGGCGACCTCGAAGCGGTAGGCGCCGTGCGCACCGCGGGCCTCGACGACGTGCCGGGTGTGGTGCGCTCCGGGGTCGGCGACGACGTGGACCCGCACAGCGTCCAGGTCGCCGACGGCCAGCGCGACCGAGGCGGCCACGTTCGTCGACTTGGGGAACTTCACCGGGATGTCGCGCGCGGTGCCCGACATCACCTCGACCGGGCCGGTCGCCGTCCGCAGCCGGGTGAGCAACTCGTCGTCCATCCAGGGCTGTTCGAGGGTGGAGGGCAGCTTGGTGGTGGTGAGCCGCACGTCGTGCAGCGGGCCGAGGGAGCGTACGGCCTGGAGGAGGTCGAGGCCGCCGACGGCGCCGCCGGTGAAGTACACCCGGCCAGGACCCGCCGCGAGCAGCCGCTTGGCCAGTTCCTCGTCGGTCAGTGCCCCGGTGGAGGCGATCAGCAGGTCGGTGCCGGATTCGAGGACGCGCTCGCCCCACTCGCGGACGACGCCCTGCCCGGCCGCCTCCACGATCAGGTCGCAGCGCTGGAGGGCCTCCTCGAAGGCGACCTGAGGAGCGGGCGCGCTGTCGCCCAGGGGGCGGTTGTCGACGATGCACTCCAACACGGCGCCGGTGACGGACCGTTCGGCGAGGGCGGAGCCGACGACGCGTCCGATGGCGCCCCAGCCGACGACGCCGACCTTGCGGATCCGATTGCTGCTCATGCGGGGGTCTCCTCGGCGAGGGCGGGGGCGAGGGGTGACGGGGAGGGGGAAGGAGATGGGGAGGGAGGGGTGGCGAGCGGGCCGGGGGCGGCGGCGAGCGGGCCGGGATCGGGGGTTCCGGCCATGTGGCAGCGGATCTTCGTGGAGGGCGGGCCCGCCGTGCCCCACAGGTCGGACAGTTCGGGGGTGCGGCGCCACACCTTGGCGATCCAGCGGTCCTCGACCACCTGCGCGACCTCGGAGGTGTACTCGCAGACCAGACCGGTCGGGTCGGTGAAGTAGGAGAAGGTGTTGTCGCCGGGGCCGTGCCGGCCGGGGCCCCACTGGGGGGTGATGCCGTGGTGGCGCAGCCGGCCCAGTCCCCGCATGAAGTGGTCGACGGAACGCATCTCGTAGGCCACGTGGTTGAGCGAGGCCCAGTCGGCCTGGTTGAAGGCGATGCAGTGGTGGTCGGCGTTGCAGCGCAGGAAGGCCATCTGGTGCTCGGACCAGTCGGAGACGCGCAGGCCGAGGACGTCGCGGTAGAAGGCGACGGACGCGTCGATGTCGGTGGTGTTGAGGACGGCGTGGGTGACGCCGACGGGTACGGCCTCGTCGCGGCCTCGGGGCCGCACCGCCCAGGTCTCGGCGGACAGTTCGAGCAGGCGGCCCTCGGGGTCGGTGAAGCGCAGGCCGTAGCCGCCGCCGACCTGGTCGAGGGGGCCGGGTCCGGCCACCGGGGTGATGCCGCGGGCGAGCAGCCGGCGGGCGGCCTCGTCCACCTCGGCGGGCGTGGCGACGGCGAAGGAGATCCGGCCGAGGCCGACGCGGTGCGAGCGGGTCAGCTGGAGCGCGTGGTGCTCCTCGCCGGTGCCGCGCAGCCAGATGGCGTCGTGCCCGGACTCGACGACCCCGAGCCCCCACGCCTCGGCGTAGAAGTCCGCGGCGTCACCGAGTTCGGGTGTGAGCAGTTCGACCGAGCGCAGGGCGCGCAGCCGGGCGATGGGCGGGTGGGGCATGAGGGTCTCCAGACGTACGGACACGAAGGGCGGGGGCTCATCCGGCCCAGGGCAGCGGCGTCTCGGACGTCCCCCAGTACAGGGACTTCTGACGCTGGTAGGCGCGGATCGCGTCGCGGCCCTTCTCGGTGCCGAGGCCGCTGTCCTTCATCCCGCTGAAGGGGGTGGAGATGCTGAACTGCTTGTACGTGTTGATCCAGACGGTGCCGGCCTCGATGCGGCGCGCGAGGCGCCAGGCGGCGCGGTGGTCCCGGGTCCAGATGCCGCAGGCCAGGCCGTAGACCGAGTCGTTGGCCTGGCGGACCAGGTCGTCCTCGTCGTCGTAGGGCAGAGCGATCAGCACGGGGCCGAAGATCTCCTCCTGGCACACCCGGGCGGTGTTGGGGAGGCCGTCGATCACCGTCGGCAGGTAGTACGCGCCGTCCTGGTACGCCTCGCCCTCGGGTACGGCGCCGCCGCACAGGACGCGGCCTCCCTGCTCGCGGGCGAGGTCGACGTAGGCGGCGACGGCGTCGCGGTGCCGGTGGTGGACGAGGGGGCCGACCTGGGTGCCGGGTGCGGTGCCGGGGCCGACGCGCAACTTCCGTACCCGCTCGACGAGTTCGCCGATGAACTCGTCGTAGATCTCACGGGCGACGAACAGCCGGGATCCGGCGATGCAGGACTGCCCGCTGGAGGAGAAGATCCCGAACATCACGCCGGCCAGGGCCTGAGGGACGTCGGCGTCGGCGCGGACGACGGTCGGCGACTTGCCGCCCAGTTCGAGCGAGGCGGGGACCAGCTTGGCGGCGGCGACGGCGGCGATGGCGCGGCCGGTGTCCGTGCCCCCGGTGAAGCCGATGCGGCCGACCAGCGGGTGGGTGGCGATGGCGTCGCCGACGGTACGGCCGCTGCCCGGGAGCACCGACAACAGCCCGGCGGGCAGGCCGAGTTCGTCCAGCGCACGAGTGATCAGCCGGCCGAGGGCGAGGGAGACCAGCGGGGTCCAGGCGGCGGGCTTGAGGAGGACGGCGTTGCCGGCGGCGAGCGCGGGGGCGATCTTCTGGGCGTCGCTGGCGACCGGGGAGTTCCAGGGGTTGATGGCCGCGACGACACCGATCGGCTCGTACACGCTCATCGTGACGTAGTCGCCGCGCGAGGGGGTGATCGTCTCCTCGGCCGTCTCCAGGGCGGCGGCGGTGTAGCGGAAGGTCGCGGCGGCGCTGAGCGCGAGGGCCCGGGTCTCGGTGAGGGTCTTGCCGGTGTCGGCGGTCTGCACCGCGGACAGCTCGTCCGCCGCGTCCTCGACCAGCTCCGCGATGCGGTGCAGCAGCCGGGCCCGCTGGTGGGGCAGGAGGTCGCGCCAGGCGGGGTCGGCGGCGGCGTGGGCACCGGCCCGTGCGGCCTCGTCCACCTCGGCGACCGAGGCCGCACGGAGCGTGGCGAGGACCTCGCCGGTGGCCGGGTCCACGGTCGTGAGGGGGTCGCCGGCGCCGGGGCGCCACTGGCCCCCGATGAGAATGTCGGTGGCGAAACGAGGCACGGCGAACCTCCCGGACGGGTCGGTGGAGTTGGGGCTGACTCTCAGCGCTAGAAATCTAAGCGCTTAAGTATCTGTCTAGCAAGACCCGGATCAATGAAAAGTGTCTTTGCCCTTAACCATTGACCACTTAGGTATCTGCTCCTACTGTCTCCGCAACCTCTCTGTTCGCGGAAGGAACCTCCATGACGACTGTGGCCGGCGAAACCGCCGCGGGATCGGCGGAATCAGTAGCCGCACGCCTCGACCGACTGCCGCACTCCCGCTGGCACGTCAAGGTCCGCTTCCTCATCGGCACCGTGACGTTCTTCGAGGCGTTCGACCAGTTGCTGGCCGCCTCCGCGCTCCCCGTCCTGATCCGGGACTGGCACCTCACGACGGGGCAGGCCACCTTCGCCGTGACCGCCGGCTCCATCGGCATGCTCCTGGGCGCCCTGGGCGCCGGATCCCTGGGCGACCGGATCGGCCGGGTGCGCACCGTCGCGCTCGGGGTCGCCGTCACCGCGCTGGCCAGCCTGGCCGTCGCCCTGGCGACCGGCATCGAGCTGTTCTCGCTCTTCCGGTTCGTCCAGGGCCTCGGCATCGGAGGCGTCGTCCCCGTCGCCGCCACCTACATCAACGAGATCGCGCGCTCGGACCGCCGCGGCCGTTTCGTACTGCTCTACGAGATGATCTTCCCGGCCGGCCTGGCCGCCGCGACCCTGGTCGCGGTGTGGGTGGTGCCCCACTTCGGCTGGCGGGCGATGTTCGTGATCGGCGCCCTGCCCGTCCTGATCGCCGCCGCCCTGCCGAAACAGGTCGAGGAGTCCCCGCGCTGGCTGCTGGCGCACGGGCGGACGCAGGAGGCCGAACGGGTCCTGGCACGGATCGAGGAGCAGGTGACCCGCTCGACCGGCGCCCCGCTGCCCAAGCCGGCCGTCGCCACCGGCACCGCCACCGGCACCGTGGAGACCGCCCGGGGCCGGCTGCGGGAGCTGTTCACCGGCCGCTACCTGCGCCGCACCGCCGTCCTGTCGGCCCTCTGGTTCGTCGCGTACTACGTCAACCACGGCATCTCCACCTGGCTGCCGTCCCTGTACACCAAGTACTTCGGCCTCGACCTGACCACCGCGCTGGTCTACACGCTGCTCAGCAATGTCACCGGCCTGCTCGGCACCCTGGCGGTCGCGCTCGTGATCGACCGCGTCGGCCGGCGTCCGGCACTCGTCGCCGCGCTCGGCGGCGCCGCACTCGCACTGGGCGCCCTCGCCCTGACCGGGGCCGTCTCCGGCGGCCAGGTCGCCGTGTTCGCTTCCTGCACCACCTTCTTCGTGTACGCGATCAACGCCGGCCTCTACCTCTACTCCCCCGAGCTCTACCCGACGCGCAACCGCGCACGGGGCGCGGCCTTCGGCGGCGTGTGGAACCGCGTGGGCGTCATCCTCGGCCCCATCACCGTCGGCGCGATCCTGGGCGCGGGCGGCAGCCTGAGCCTGGTCTTCACCCAACTGGCCTGCGTGGCCGCGGTGGGCGCGGTCATCGCGCTGTTCGCGGTGGAGACGAAGGGCCGGACGCTGGAGGAACTGAACGCCTGATCGCCGCATCACCGCATCACCGCATCACCGGTTCTCCGGCCCCGACGGCGCCGTCCCACTTCCGGGACGGCGCCGTCGCTTCGTCCCCGGGCCAGCCGTCGCTTCATCCCCGGGGCAACGGGGCGACGAGGCGACGAGGCGACGGGGAAGAGGTGACGGGACAACAGGGAAGGGGGCAACGGGGAAGAGGTGACGGCGACGGCCGCGCCGATACGGCCGGCACCCACCCGGAACATAAACGGGCACAGTGGACGTCAACCGGCGGCCTGCGTCACCGCGCGGGCACGCAGCGAGTTTTCCCTTCCGCCCCACTGGCTCTCGTGTGAGACTGTCGTCGCCGTCCACCACGGGGCCCTTGCCATATCGCCTATCCCCTGTCTCCTTCCCCCGCTTCCCTCCCCCACGAGAAGTGAGCCGTGCGTTCCCTTCCTCTGCCGCTCGCCCTCACCGCGCGTCTGACGCCGGTCGCCGTTCTCGCCTGCGCCGGCTGGGCGCTGTCCTCGGGGCCGGCCGCGCCGGACGCCGCCGCTCACCGGGCGGACGGGCAGACACCCGCGCAGTCGGCCTCCGCGCCGTCCTCCACGGCCGCGTCGAAGGCGTACACCAGCGCGCCCGCCCCCTGCACCGGTGTGTCGGTGGACACCATCAAGTCGCTGGTGCCCGGGGCGAAGACGGCCGGCAAGGAGATCCCGTCGACGGACACGAAACTGCGCCGCACCTGCTCCTGGAACGCCCTCAAGGGCTACGACTACCGCTGGCTGGACGTCTCCTTCGAGCTGACCGGCTCGGACCAGGACGCGACCAAGGAGTACGAACGGCGCGTCGCCGCCAAGAGCGGCGGCGGTACGGTCCCGGGACTCGGGGACGCCGGCTACTCCGTCGTGAACCTCTCCAGCGAGGACAAGCAGGACACCCGTGAGGGCGTGGTGATGACCCGCGTCTCCAACGCCCTGGTGATCGTCACCTACAGCGGCAGCGACTTCGACACGAAGAAGGCGCCGAGCACGGACGAGATCAACAAGGGTGCGATCAAGGCCGCGAAGGGCGCGGTGGCCGCGCTGGGGAGCAGCGCGGCCGACGCGTCCGGCACATCCGGCTGACTCGCTCAGACGGCCTGTGCCGTCCGCTCCCTCCGTCCGGGTCCGGTCAGCAGGGTCAGCGTCAGGTACAGCACCAGCGAGGTGCCGAGGCCCACCGCCCAGCCGTAGTCCGCGAGGGACTTGAGCGCCGGGACGGGGCGGCCGTCGAACAGCGGATGGAAGTCCGCGCCGCCGATGGCGAGGACGCCGCCGACGAGGAAGGCAACGACGGCCCGCCAGTTCCAGCCGCCGGTGTACCAGTAGCGGCCGCCCGCGCGATACAGGTCGGCGAGGACGAGGCGGGTGCGGCGAAGCACCCAGTAGTCGGCCACGAGGATGCCCGCGACCGTGCCGAGCAGTCCGCCGACCAGGCCGAGCCAGGTGAAGATGTAGCCCTGGGGGTCGGAGTACAGCTTCCACGGGAGGATCAGGACCGCGAGCACGGCGGTGATCAGCGCGCCGGTGCGGAAACTGATCTTCCTGGGCGCCAGGTTGGAGAAGTCGAAGGCCGGGGAGACCAGGTTGGCCGCGATGTTCACGGACAGGGTCGCCACCAACACGGTGACCAGGGCGTAGAGCAGACCGACCACGTTGTCCGTCTTGGCGGCGAGCTGGACCGGGTCCCAGACCGGCTCGCCGTACACCGCCTGCGAACCGGAGGTCACCAGCACGGAGAGGAAGGCGAACAACGTCATGGTGGTCGGCAGGCCGAGGGCCTGTCCCCAGGTCTGCGCCTTCTGGCTCCTGCCGTAGCGCGTGAAGTCGGGGATGTTCAGCGACAGCGTGGACCAGAATCCGATCATGCCCATCAGCGAGGGCCAGAACAGCTTCCAGAAGTCGCCGCCCCAGCCCAGTTTGGAGGGCTGGTCGAACAGCGGGCCGACGCCACCTGCCTTGCCGCTCATCCACCACAGCATCACGAAGGCGCCGACGAGCACGAAGGGCGCGGCCCAGTTCTCGAACCGGCGGATGGTGTCCATGCCCCGGTAGATGATGGCCACCTGGATCACCCAGAAGATCGCGAACGACAGCCACATGGTCCACGCGTAGCCGCCGATGTGCGAGGTGTCCGACCAGCTGTCGCCGATCAGCTTGCCGGCGAGGAAGTAGATGGCCTCGCCGCCGATCCAGGTCTGGATGCCGAACCAGCCGCACGCCACCAACGCCCGCACGATGGCGGGCAGGTTGGCGCCGCGTACGCCGAAGGAGGCGCGGGCGAAGACCGGGAAGGGAATGCCGTACTTGGGTCCGGCGTGCCCGGTGAGCAGCATGGGCACCAGCACGATCAGGTTGGCGAGCGCGATCGTGAACACGGCCTGCTTCCAGTCCATGCCAACCGCGATCAGCCCGGAAGCAAGCGTCCAGGAGGCCGTGTTGTGGGCCATGCCGACCCAGAGCGCGAAGAAGTTGTACGTCGTCCAGGTGCGTCTCGCCGTGGGGACGGGGAGCAGGTCCGCGTTGGCGTAGGGGCCGCTGGGCTGCGGGGCGCCGGGGGCGATCTCCACCCGGCCGTCGGTGAGGGTGACTTGAGTGCTCGGCGGTATGGCCGTGGGAGCGGTGTCGGTCATGGGCAGGCCAATCGAGGAGGGGTGGGTCGGGAGGCCGTGCGGGCACCAGCCCCTCCCCGGGACGGCGGGGAGGGGCGACCAGGGGGCGGGACGGGAAACGGACAGGGACGCGGAACGGACAGAAACGCGGAACGGACAGAGACGGGGAACGGGCAGAGACGGGGAACGGGGAACGGGCAGCGGCGGGGAACGGGCAGGGGCCGAACGGTCAGCCGTTGACGGCCGGGATCACCGTCGTGCCGTAGGCGTCGATGGTGGCTTCCTGCGCGTCGTGCATGTCGTACACGGCGAACTGGTCGACGCCCAGGTCGCGCAGCGCGTTCAGTTTCTCGATGTGCTTCGCGGCCGGCCCGATGACGCAGAACCGGTCGACGATCTCGTCGGGCACGAACGCGGTGTCGGGGTTGTCGGCCCGGCCGTGGTGGGAGTAGTCGTACCCCGCACGGGACTTGATGTAGTCGGTGAGTTCGTCCGGGACCTGGCCGGAGTGCTCCCCGTACCTGGCGACGAGGTCGGCCACGTGGTTGCCGACCATGCCGCCGAACCACCGGCACTGGTCGCGTGCGTGGGCGAGCGCCTCGGGCGAGTCGTCCTCGGTGACGTAGGCGGGGGCGGCGACGCACACGGTGACCTCCGACGGGTCGCGCCCGGCGGCGACGGCCGCGTCCTTCACCGCCTTGACCATGTACTCGGTGAGATACAGGTCGGACAGCTGGAGGATGAACCCGTCGGCCTCCTCGCCGGCCATCTTCAGCGCCTTGGGCCCGTACGCGGCCATCCACACGGGGAGTTCGGCGCCCGGCCTGATCCAGGGGAAGCGGACGACGGTGCCGCCGCCGAGGTCGGCCGACTCGCCCCGGCCGAGGGCGCGGATGACCTTCATGGCCTCGCTGATCCGGGCGAGGGTGTTGGGCTTGCGGCCCGCGACGCGCATGGCGGAGTCGCCGCGGCCGATACCGCAGACGGTGCGGTTGCCGAACATGTCGTTGAGGGTGGCGAAGGTGGAGGCGGTGACCTCCCAGGTGCGGGTGCCCGGGTTGGTGACCATCGGGCCGACCGTCAACTTCTGTGTGTTGGCGAGGATCTGGCTGTAGATCACGAACGGCTCCTGCCACAGCACGGCGGAGTCGAAGGTCCAGCCGTAGCGGAAGCCGCCCCGCTCGGCCCGCTTCATCAGGCTGATGACCCGGGAGGCCGGCGGGTCGGTCTGCAGGACGAGTCCGAAGTCCATGGGCGCTGCTCCTAGTCGAGGTACTGGCAGGTGGAGCGCGGGGTGTAGACGCCGTGTCCGGCGTGTCCGGTGTACTCCCGCTCGGTGATGACGGGTTCGCCGCGCGAGAGCACGGTCTCGACCCGGCCGGTGGTCCGCTTGCCCTCGTAGGCCGAGTAGTCGACGTTCATGTGGTGGGTCTCGGCGGACATGATCTGCTCGGCGTGCGGGTCGTAGATGACGATGTCGGCGTCGGCGCCGGGGGCGATGGTGCCCTTCGTGGGGTAGAGGCCGAACATGCGGGCCGGGGTGGCGCAGGCGATCTCGATCCAGCGGCGGCGGGAGATGTGCCCGTCGACGACGGCCTGGTGCAGCAGGTCCATACGGTTCTCGACGCCGGGCAGGCCGTTGGGGATCTTGGAGAAGTCGCCGCGGCCCAGTTCCTTCTGGCCGACGAAGCAGAAGGGGCAGTGGTCGGTGGAGACGACCTGGAGGTCGTTGGTGCGCAGGCCCCGCCACAGGGCGGCCTGGTGCTCCTTGGGGCGAAGGGGCGTGCTGCACACGTACTTCGCGCCCTCGAAGTCGGGCTCGGCGAGGTTGTCGGTGGACAGGAACAGGTACTGCGGGCAGGTCTCGCCGAAGACGTTCAGGCCCTCGTCGCGGGCCCGCGCGAGTTCGGCGACCGCTTCCGCCGCCGAGACGTGTACGACGTACAGGGGGGCGCCGGCCACCTGGGCGAGCCGGATGGCGCGGTGGGTGGCCTCGGCCTCCAGCAGGGCCTTGCGGACCTCGCCGTGGTAGCGGGGGTCGGTCTCGCCGCGGGCCAGCGCCTGTTCCACGAGGACGTCGATCGCGATGCCGTTCTCGGCGTGCATCATGATCAGGCCGCCGTTCTCGGCGGAGCGCTGCATCGCGCGCAGGATCTGGCCGTCGTCGGAGTAGAACACCCCGGGGTAGGCCATGAACTGCTTGAACGAGGTCACGCCCTCCTCGATCAAGAGGTCCATCTCCTTGAGCGTCTCCTCGTTCACGTCGGAGACGATCATGTGGAAGCCGTAGTCGATCGCGCAGTTGCCCTCGGCCTTGGCGTGCCAGGTGTCCAGGCCCTCGCGCAGGGTGTGGCCGACGCTCTGCACGGCGAAGTCGACGATCGTGGTCGTCCCGCCCCAGGCGGCGGCCCGGGTGCCGGTCTCGAAGGTGTCGGAGGCGAAGGTGCCGCCGAACGGCAGCTCCATGTGGGTGTGGGCGTCGACGCCGCCCGGGATGACGTACTTCCCGGCGGCGTCGATGACCCTCTCGGCGGTGAACGCCTCGGCGGCGGGCGTGCCGGTGACGGCGAGGGCGGCGATACGGCCGTCCTCGATCAGGACGTCGGCGTGGATCTCGTCGGACGCGGTGATGACGAGACCGCCCCGGACGAGAGTACGGCTGCTCATGTGCCTCTCCTCGGTACGTGCGGGTCGTTCGTGGCTGGTCGCGCGGTTCCCCGCGCCCCTGACGGAACCAAGGCCGCCGGTGCTGTCACGGCGCCGTCAGCGGCCCGTACGCACCCGGTGCCCGGTCCCGGTAGAACTGCCAGCGGTCGCGGACCTCGCGGAGTTTGGCCAGGTCCAGGTCGCGGACGACGAGTTCGCTCTCCTTGTCGCTCGCCGGCTCGCCGACGAACTGGGCCTCGGGGTCCACGAAGTAGGTCGTGCCGTAGAAGTCGTTGTCGCCGAGGTCCTCCACGCCGACCCGGTTGATCGCGCCGACGAAGTACTCGTTGGCGACCGCCGCCGCCGGCTGCTCCAACTGCCAGAGATAGCGGGACAGTCCGCGCGAGGTGGCCGAGGGGTTGAAGACGATCTCGGCGCCGGCGAGGCCGAGCGCCCGCCAGCCCTCCGGGAAGTGGCGGTCGTAGCAGATGTAGACGCCGATCCTGCCCACGGCCGTGTCGAAGACGGGCCAGCCGCTGTTGCCGGGGCGGAAGTAGAACTTCTCCCAGAATCCGTGGACCTGGGGGATGTGGGTCTTGCGGTACTTGCCGAGGTAGGAGCCGTCCGCGTCGATCACGGCGGCGGTGTTGTAGAGGACGCCGGGCTGTTCCTCCTCGTACATGGGCAGGACGAGGACGAGGCCCAGTTCCCGGGCGAGGGCCTGGAAGCGCTGGACGGTCGGGCCCTCGGGGATCCGCTCGGCGTACTCGTAGAACGCCTTGTCCTGGACCTGGCAGAAGTAGGGGCCGTAGAACAGCTCCTGGAAGCACAGGACCTGGGCGCCCTGCGCGGCGGCGTCGCGGGCGGCCTGCTCGTGGACCTGGATCATGGATTCCTTGTCGCCGGTCCAGGCGGTCTGGAAGAGGGCGGCACGGATCACTCGGCTCATCGGGACCTCCGGTAGCTCGGTGTGCGGTGAGCCTAGGAAGTCCCGGGGCGGCGTTTGAGTGGCAGCGTGTCACGTCCCGGGGCCGTGGGCGTGCCACCGTGTCACGTGTCGGCGAGCCCATGTTTCACCGTCGTTTTCCCAGGTCGTGGCATGTTTCACCGTTGTTGCGCGTCGTGCGCGAGGAGCGCGATGTGGACGGAGGCGGCCTGTTCGAAGTCGTCGAGGTCGGCGCCCAGCCGTGCCCGTATCGCCTCCAGGCGGCGGTAGAGGGCGGGCCGGGAGACATGGTGGAGCTGGGCGGTGCGGGACTTGTTGCGGCCGGTGGCGAGGTAGGTGCGCAGGACGTTCAGCAGCTCCGGGTCGGCCTCGCTCAGCAGCCCGTCCAGCTCGCGTTCGGCGAAGGACTGCACATGCGGATCGTCCCGGAGCAGCCGGACCAGGCCGCGCAGATGGACGTCCCGCAGCCGTACGACAGAGGGCAGGTCGCGGGCGGCGCAGGAGTCGGCGACGGCGTCGGCGACGTGCCGGGCCTCGCGCAGCCCGGCGGGCACGTCGTCCCAGTCGGTGCGCGGGTCGGCGGCGGCGATCACCGCGTGCGGGGCTCCGGTCTCGGTGCGCAGCCGGGCCGCGAAGTGCGCGGTGAGCGCCTCGGCGTGCTGGTCGCGGGCGAGGCTGAGCAGGACGGCGGTGCTCTCCTCGGCCAGCTCGGCCACCAGTCCGGAAAGGCCCAGCAGCCGCAGCACGCGCTCCAGCCGGCCCGGCCGCGCGCCCGGGACGACGAGGGGCACGAAGGTCCGCCGGTTCACCGGCAGCCCGGCCGCCCGCGCCCGCGGCAGCAGTTGCCTGGCCGGTACGACGCCACTGGCGAGGTCGGTCAGCAGGCTCTGCGCGGCCTGCTCCTCCCAGGTGTGGGCGGAGCCGCCGCCGAGCATGCGGTGCAGGACGAGGGCCTCGGCCGCCCGGTCGGCGAGCAGCCGCCCGGTGGCCGCCTCGCCCCGGTACCCGCACAGCAGCAGACGCCCCCAGTGCTCGCCGCGCCCGCCCAGCTCGGCGCGGATCCAGCCGTCGCCCTCGGCGCCGCCGGCCTGCCGGGCGATGCGCTCCCAGTCGCGCAGCACGTCGTCCACGGCGGGCCGCTCCCCCGCCGTGGCGAGGACGCGGTGGGCGAGGTTGGTGACGACGACCGGGCAGCCGCTGTGCTGGGCGACCTCGTCGAGGAGCCGCTGCAGGGGCGCGTCCGCGGTGATCAGCGCGGTGAGCGCCGTGCGTACGGTCTCCGAGAGGCTGACGGCGGCGAACTTCCGCCGTACCAGGCGGGACTGGACCTCCTCGGTCAGTTCGGCGAACGGGAACGGCCGGTGCAGGACGACCAGGGGCAGCCCGCACCGTTCGGCCGCCCGGCGCATCACCTCGGGCGGCGCGGGAAAGGCCCGCCCGAGGCCGAGGACCACGGCGGCGGCCTCCGCGCGGTGCAGCGACTGGATGTACTCGGCCTGCTTGGCCTCGTCACCGGCGAGCAGCACGCCGGTGGTGAGGACCATCTCGCCGCCGCTGAGCATCACGCCGACATCGGGCGCCTCGGCGACGTGCACCCAGCGCACGGCCCGGTCGAGCTGCCCGGCACCGGCCACCACCTCGGGCTCCCCGGCGAGCACACGCTCCAGCGCGAGGACGTGCCGCACGGAGAGGACGGGTTCGGGTGGCTGCCGGCCCGGTCGCCGGGTGACGGAAGTGCTGACCATGACCGTATCCCTCGCTCGGACGATGCCCGGGACAGCGCGCCCCCGAAGGGGCGCGAGGAACTGCGCGACAAGCCACGACGAACCCGCGGACGTTCGACGACGGACCCCGTCACGGCTCTTCCGACGGAGCTAATACGCGCTCCTCAGGGCCTGTTCGAGGATCGCCGCCCCCTCCTCCGCCTCCGCGACCGTCAACGACAGCGGCGGGGCGATGCGCAGAGCACTCGTATCGTGGCCGCCGCCCTTGCCGATGAGCAGGCCGCCCTCGCGGGCCGCCTCCAGGACCGCGGAGGCCGCCCGCGGATCCGCCTCGTCCATGCCGGGCCTGACCAGCTCGACGCCGATCATCAGCCCGCGCCCGCGCACCTCACGGACGCCGGGCAGCTGTGCGGCGACGGCCCGCAGCCGCTCGATGAGAAGTCCGCCGACCCGCCGGGCGTTGCCCTGGAGGTCGTGTTCCACGAGGTAGGCCAGGTTGGCGAGGCCCGCGGCCATGGTGATCTGGGTGCCGCCGAAGGTCGAGATGCTGTTGGCGTCCAGGCAGTTCATGATCTCGGCGCGGGCGATGACCCCGCCGATGGACATGCCGTTGCCGATGCCCTTGGCGAAGGTGACGATGTCCGGCGGGCCGCTCCCCTCGTGTGCCTGCCAGCCCCAGAAGTGGTCGCCGGTGCGGCCCCAGCCGGTCTGCACCTCGTCGGCGATCCACAGGATCCCGTGCTCGCTCAGCACCTCGCGGAACGCCGCGTACAGTCCGTCGGGCGGGGAGGTGAAGCCGCCGACGCCCTGGATGGGTTCGGCGATCAGCGCGGCGGGCGGCCGGGTCTGTCCGAGGAGGTCCTTCAGGTCCGCCACGCAGGCGTCGGTGAAGGCGCGGTCGTCCAGGTGGGCGAAGGGGCCCCGGGTGCGGACGCCTCCGTGGACGTACAGGGTCTGCAGCGGGGACAGGGAGGTCGGGGACCAGCCGCGGTTGCCGGTGATGCCGACGGCGCTGAAGGAGCGGCCGTGGTAGCTGTTGCGCATGGCCAGGATCGTGTTGCTGCGCCGGTAGGTGGTGGCGAGCAGCAGTGCGGTGTCGTTGGCCTCGGTCCCGGAGGTGGTGAAGAAGACCCGGGCGTCCGGGATGCCGCTCAACTTCGCGATGCGCTCGGCGAGTTCGACCATCGGCCGGTTGAGGTAGAGGGTCGAGGAGTGGATGATCCGGCCGGACTGCTCACTGACCGCCTTGGTCACCTCGGGCAGGGCGTGCGCGGTCATGGTGGTGAGGATGCCGCCGAAGAAGTCCAGGTAGCGGTTGCCGGCGGAGTCCCAGACGTGGCGTCCCTCGCCGTGGGTGATCTCCAGCGGCCGGTCGTAGTAGAGGGCGAGCCAGTCGGGCAGCACCTGGCGGTGGCGGTCGAAGAGGTCGTTCACGGCTGCACCAGCCCTTCGTAGGCGTCGGGGCGGCGGTCGCGGTAGAAGGCCCACTGCTGCCGCACGTCGTCGATGAGGTCGAAGTCCAGGTCGCGGACGAGGAGTTCCTCGGTCTTGTCGCCGGCGACGTCGCCGACGAACTGCCCGCGCGGGTCGACGAAGTACGACGTCCCGTAGAAGTCGTTGTCCCCGTACTCCTCCTGGCCGACCCGGTTGATGGCGGCGACGAAGTACTCGTTGGCGACGGCCGCGGCGGGCTGCTCCAGCTGCCACAGGTGGGCGGACAGGCCACGGTGGGTGGCGGAGGGGTTGTATACCAACTGGGCTCCGTTGAGCCCGAGTTGCCGCCAGCCCTCGGGGAAGTGGCGGTCGTAGCAGATGTAGACGCCGACCCGGCCGACGGCCGTGTCGAAGACGGGCCAGCCCAGGTTGCCGGGTTTGAAGTAGTACTTCTCCCAGAAGCCCTTGACCTGCGGGATGTGGTGCTTGCGGTACTTGCCGAGGTAGCTACCATCGGCGTCGATCACCGCGGCGGTGTTGTAGTAGAAGCCGGGCTGCTCGATCTCGAAGACCGGTGCGACGATGACCATGCCGGTCTCGCGGGCGAGGTCCCGCATGCGGCGCACCGTGGGCCCGTCGGGCACCGGCTCCGCCCAGCGGTAGTGCTCGGGCTCCTGGACCTGGCAGAAGTAGGGGGCGTTGAAGACCTCCTGGAAACCGATGACCTTCGCACCCCGGCGGGCCGCCTCACGTGCGTGTTCCTCGTGTTTCGCCACCATGGACCCGGTGTCGCCGGTCCAGGTGGCCTGGACCAGTGCGGCACGTACGACGTTGGCCATGAGTTGCTCCTTCGACGCGGCGTCCGAGCCTCTACGCCCGTAGAAACGGCCGTAGAGGGACGAAAGTAAGCCTCACCGGGGTCCTTGCCAAGACCATCGTCGTCAACCCGCTGAGTCGATCGTGTTTCACACCCCTTAGGGTGAGCGCGGGCGCCTCGGAGCGAGCGCGGGCGCCCTCTCGTCGGCGGACGCCGGGCCCCCGCGAGCGAACATGCCCCCTCCAACGGATCGTGTCATCGTGGCATGAGCGGCCCCCCGGCAGCGCGGCCGCTCCGCACATCCTTCGGCGAAGGACGGACACGATGAACAGCGGCTACCTCGGCCCGGAGGGCGACCCCTTCGGAGAGTTTTTCGCCCGCTTCTTCGGCGGAACCGGCACCACGCCGGGACAGCCCGGCCAGCGCCACATCGACATCGGCCGTCTGCTCAGCCAGCCGGCCCGGGAGCTGGTCAGAGGGGCCGCGCAATACGCCGCCGAGCACGGCAGCCGGGACCTGGACACCCAGCACCTGCTGCGTGCGGCGCTGTCGGCCGAACCCACCCGGAGCCTGCTCAGCCGGGCGGGCGCGGACCCGGACTCGCTGGCGACCGAGATCGACGGCCGTGCGGGCCCCGCCCAGCACCAGCCGGGCGAGGGGCCCCCGCCGACCTCGCTGTCGCTGACCCCGGCGGTCAAGCGGGCCCTGCTGGACGCGCACGAGCTGGCGCGGGCGAGCGGCGCCGGGTACATCGGCCCGGAGCATGTGCTGAGCGCGCTGGCCGCGAACCCGGACTCGGCCGCAGGCCACATCCTGCACGCGGCCCGTTTCCCGACGAGCGGCGGGCCGCCGGAGACGGCGGAGGTCACCCAGACCCGCCCGGAGCGCCAGCGGCCCACGTCGACGCCGACGCTCGACAAGTACGGCCGCGATCTGACCGAGCTGGCCCGGCAGGGTCGTATCGACCCGGTCATCGGCCGGGACACGGAGATCGAGCAGACCGTCGAGGTGCTGTCCCGGCGCGGCAAGAACAACCCGGTGCTGATCGGTGACGCGGGTGTCGGCAAGACGGCGATCGTGGAGGGGCTCGCGCAGCGCATCGTGGACGGTGACGTCCCGGACGTCCTGGCCTGCCGCAGGGTCGTGGCCCTTGACCTGACCGGGGTGGTCGCGGGCACCCGGTTCCGGGGCGACTTCGAGGAGCGCCTGAACAACATCGTGGAGGAGATCCGGGCGCACTCCGACCGGCTGATCGTCTTCATCGACGAGCTGCACACCGTCGTCGGGGCCGGCAGCGGCGCCGAGGGCGGCGCGATGGACGCGGGCAACATCCTCAAGCCGGCCCTCGCCCGGGGCGAGCTGCACATCGTGGGCGCGACCACGCTGGAGGAGTTCCGGCGGATCGAGAAGGACGCGGCTCTGGCCCGCCGGTTCCAGCCGGTCATGGTGCCCGAGCCGACCGTCGAGGACACCATCGAGATCCTGCGAGGGCTGCGCGACCGGTACGAGGCCCACCACCAGGTCCGCTACACGGACGAGGCGCTGGTGGCCGCCGTGGAGCTGTCCGACCGCTATCTCACCGACCGCCGGCTGCCGGACAAGGCGATCGACCTGATCGACCAGGCGGGCGCGCGGGTGCGGCTGGGCGCCCGGACGAAGGGGACGGCCGTGCGCGTGATGGAGCGCGAGCTGGAGCAGCTGGTCCGGGACAAGGACCAGGCGGTCGCCGACGAGCAGTACGAGCAGGCCACCCAGCTGCGCGACCGGATCGGCGAGCTGAAGCAGCGGATCACGGACGCCAGCGACGAGGACGAGGCCGACGAGGGGCAGCACCTGGAGGTGACCGCGGAGGCGATCGCCGAGGTGGTGTCGCGGCAGACCGGTGTCCCGGTGAGCCGGCTGACCCAGGAGGAGAAGGAGCGGCTGCTCGGCCTGGAGGAGCATCTGCACCACCGGGTGGTCGGCCAGGACGAGGCGGTCGGCGTGGTCTCCGAGGCCGTGCTGCGCTCCCGGGCCGGGCTGTCGAACCCGAGCCGGCCGATCGGCAGCTTCCTCTTCCTCGGCCCGACCGGCGTCGGCAAGACCGAGCTGGCCCGCGCGCTCGCCGAGGCCCTGTTCGGCAGCGAGGACCGCATGGTCCGGCTCGACATGAGCGAGTACCAGGAGCGGCACACCGTCTCCCGGCTGGTGGGCGCCCCGCCCGGGTACGTCGGCCACGAGGAGGCGGGCCAGCTGACCGAGGTGGTGCGCCGGCACCCGTACTCGCTGCTGCTGCTCGACGAGGTGGAGAAGGCGCACCCGGACGTCTTCAACATCCTGCTGCAGGTCCTGGACGACGGCCGGCTCACCGACTCCCAGGGCCGCACGGTGGACTTCACCAACACGGTCATCGTGATGACGAGCAATCTCGGCTCCGAGGCCATCACCCGGCGCGGTGCGGGCATAGGGTTCGGGCCGGGCGGCGCGAACGCCGACGAGGAGGCACGGCAGGAGCGGATCCTGCGGCCCCTGCGCGAGCACTTCCGGCCCGAGTTCCTCAACCGCATCGACGAGATCGTGGTCTTCCGGCAGCTCACCGGCGAGCAACTGCGGCAGATCACCGACCTGTTGCTGGGGAGCACCCGCCGGATGCTGGACGGCCAGGGTGTCACGGTGGACTTCACGGACGCGGCCGTGGACTGGCTGGCCGAGCACGGCTATCAGCCGGAGTACGGCGCCCGGCCGCTGCGCCGCACCATCCAGCGCGAGGTCGACAACCGGCTGTCCCGGCTGCTGCTGAACGGCACGGTCTCCGAGGGCGGCCATGTGACCGTGGACGTGCGGGACGAACAGCTGGACTTCCGCGTGCGGGAGGCCCGGCCGCCGTCCCCTGCCGAGGCGTGACGCCCCGGAGATCTCCGGGGCGCCGACTCTACGGTGTCGGGTTCTACGGTGTCGTGCTCTACGGTGTCGGGTTCACGACCATCGCGGAGCCGCCGCCGCGCCGCACCTTCTCGGCGGCGGCCAGCCACTTGCCGTCCGGCAGCCGCTGGACGCCGGTCGCGGCGCCGATCTCGGGGTTGAGCGTGAAGCTGTGCCCGATGGCCTCCAGTTGCCTTCTCAAGTCGCTGTCGTACAGGCCGGGTTCGAGTTCGGTCCGGGCCGCGTTGCGCTGGCTGGCGCGGGGTGCGGCGATGGCGTCGACGAGCGGCAGATGCCGGTCGACGAACTCGGTGAGGGTCTGCAGCACGGTGGTGATGATGGTCGCGCCGCCGGGCGAACCGAGCGCGACGACGGGCTTGTCGTGCCGGTCGAGGACGATCGTCGGGGAGATCGAGGAGCGCGGCCGCTTGCCGGGTCCGGGCAGGTTCGGGTCGTGCACGGCCGGGTTGGCCGGAGTGAAGGAGAAGTCGGTCAGCTCGTTGTTGAGCAGGAAGCCCCGGCCGGGCACGGTGATGCCGCTGCCGCCGGTCTGCTCGATGGTGAGCGTGTAGGCGACGACGTTGCCCCACTTGTCGGCCACGGTGAGGTGGGTGGTGTTCTCGCCCTCGTACGTCGTCGGGGCCGCCGTGCCGCCGGTGGCGCAGGCGGCGGGGTGGCGCGGGTCGCCGGGGGCGAGCGGGCTGGTGAGGACCGCGTCGTCCTTGATCAGGCAGGCGCGCGAGTCGGCGTACTTCTGCGACAGCAGTTCCTTCGCCGGTACGTCCTCGAAGGCGGGGTCGCCGACCCAGCGGCCCCGGTCGGCGAAGGCGATACGGCTCGCCTCGATGTAGTGGTGCAGGTACTGCGTCTCGCTCGCCCTGGACAGGTCCGTGCGCTCAAGGATGTTGAGGGCCTCGCCGACGGTGGTGCCGCCGGAGGAGGAGGGCGCGATGGAGTACACCTTCAGGCCCCGGTAGGAAGTCCTCGTGGGCTGCTGGAGTTTGGCGTGGTAGACCGCGAGGTCCTTGTCGGAGAGCTGGCCGGGGCGGGCGTTCCAGCCCGAACCGGGGTCCACCGGCGGCTTGTTGACGGTCCGGACGATGTCGTCGCCCAGGTCGCCGTGGTAGATCGCGCCTACGCCCTTGCGGCCCAGTTCCTCGTAAGTCCGGGCCAGGTCGGGGTTCTTGAAGGTGGAGCCGACGACCGGGAGCTGTCCGTTCGGCAGGAACAGCCTTGCGGTGTCGGGGAAGTAGCGGAACCGGTTCTCGTTGGAGGCGGTCTGCGAACGGAAGGTGTCGTCCACGGTGAAGCCGTCGCGGGCGATGCGCTCGGCGGGTTCGAGGACCTTGCCGAGCTTCCTGCTGCCCCATTCGTCCAGTGCCGTCTGCCAGGTGGCGGGGGTGCCCGGGGTGCCGACGCTCAGACCGCTGCTGACGGCGTCGCCGAAGGCGAGCGGCTTGCCGTTCTCCGTGAACAGGTCGGAGTCCGCGCTCAGCGGCGCGGTCTCGCGGCCGTCGATGGTGTGCACCGTGCGGGACTTGGCGTCGTAGTAGACGAAGTAGCCGCCTCCGCCGACGCCGGCCGAGTAGGGCTCGGTGACGCCGAGCGCCGCGGCGGTGGCGACGGCCGCGTCCACGGCGTTGCCGCCCTTCTTCAGTACCTCGATGCCGGCTGCCGAGGCGTCCTCGTCGACGCTCGCGACCGCGCCGCCGTAGCCGACCGCGACGGGGACCTTCGGGGCGGGGGCCCGCGGTGCGCCCGGCGGAGCCGCCGCTCCCACCGTCACCACAGCGGCCGAGACCGCCAGAACCGCCAGCTTCCGCGTGCAAGGACGACCCATACTAACCTCCCGTCGGAACCGTCCGCGCAGCCTAACCAGACTACCGGCGGTACCGACAGAGTGCCTGAGTCACTCACTGCACGAACGCCACAGTTCGAACAGGGGTACGTACCCGCCACCGGGGCCCGCTACCATGCGCCCCCATGAACGACGACGTACGCAACATCGTCCTGGGTGTCGTGGCCGCCGGCATCAGCGCCTCACTGGGCTGGCTCGCCCGTACCTATCTGTGGCGCCGCAAGCTGCGCCGCAAACAGGCCTTCTTCGGTCTGCCGGAGAACTCGGAGGCCCTGCTCGTCGTCAACCGGGACCCCGCCACGTCCGAGCCCGCGGTCCACCGCTTCGACGTGTTCGCACTGCTGGAGCTCGCCGCGCTGATCAAGGACTGCGGCGCGCACGTCACCATGGTCACGCAGGACGCGCCCCAGCAGAGCTTCGGCGAGCGCACCGAGTTCTGCGTGGGCGGGCCCGCCTCCAACCGGCGGATGATGGCCCACATGTCGGCGATGCTGCCCGGCATACGCGTGAACGTCGACCCCGAACCGGTCGCGGACCGGGGCGCGTTCCAGATCGGCGCCGAGCGCTACCGCATGGACGCGGGTGTCACCGAGTACGTCCTGCTCGCCCGGGTCTCGGCGGGTACGGAGACCCGGCCGGTGTTCCTCTTCTGCGGCCAGCGGGCCATCACCAACCAGGCCGCGACCCGCTATCTGGCCCGCAATCACGAGCGGTTGGCGCGCAAGCACGGCTCGGGCACCTTCGTGCTGCTGCTGAAGGTCGTCAACTCCCAGGCGTACGGCCCCGATCTGGTCGAGCTGGTCGCGGACGTGACGCGGGTGGCCCAGGCGCCGCTGCCGGCCGCCACGGAGGCGCGGAGCAGGCACCGGGCGTCGTGACACCGCCCGGCACAGGCACAACCCGTCCGGCGCGCAGCTGACCTTCTCCTCGCCCCCGGACGACCCGTCGTACGCGTCCGTCCCCGTGCGCGAGCAGTGATCTCCGGCTGCCGCCGGACGAGCCTGGCCCGTGTGAACTGCCGCCCCCCTAAGGTCGCGGGGCCGTGGGGGGCTCCCCACCCGGCAGCAGCGTCCCAGGTTCGACCGTGTCGAGCGCCACGGCCTCGGTCTTGGGACTGCGCTGCTCACGGCGGGACACCCAGCCGGCGAACCACGAGAGCAGCATGCACATCCCGATGTAGATCGGCGAGATCACCATCACCACAGGGATGAACGGCAAATCGTAGTCGAGGTTCGACGCGATGAGCTTGCCGGCGTGGAGGAACTCCTCGTAGGTGATGAGAAAGCCCAGCGAGGTGTCCTTCAGGGCGACCACCAGCTGGCTGATGACGGCCGGCAGCATGGCCCGCACGGCCTGCGGGACCAGCACATGGGACATGACCTGGGTCTTGCGCATCCCGAGCGCGAACGCGGCCTCCTTCTGGCCGCGTTCGACGGCGTTCACGCCGGAGCGCAGGACCTCGGCGAGCACCGAGCCGTTGTAGAGGGCGAGTCCGGCGACCAGCGCGGGCAGCGGCTGGACCTTGAGCGCCACGAAGATGAAGAAGATCATCACCAGTACGGGCATGGCGCGGAAGAACTCCACGACGACCGTGGCCGCCCAGCGCACCACCCGGTGCTCCGAGAGCCGTCCGGTGGCCAGGACGCCCCCGAGGACGAGCGAGAGGACGGCCGCCATCGCGAACGCCTTGAGCGTGTTCCCGAGGCCCCGCAGCAGCAGCTTCTGGATGCCCTTGTACTCGAACGGCGCCCACTTGGTGGCCGTGAACTGCCTGGTGGCGAAGAGGAGATACAGGATCCAGGCGACGAGGGCGAGCAGGACGGCCGTGGACAGGACGCCGTAGAGGGCGTGCCGTCGCCGGGTGCCGGGCCCCGGGACGTCGTAGAGCGCGGTGGCGTCGGTCATCGGGCGACTCCGTAGGTGCGCTCCAGCACGTTGAACAGGGCGCTGATGGCGAGCGTGATGATCAGGTAGCCGACGGCGATCCAGACGAAGGTCCAGACGACGTTGTAGCCCAGTTCGCCCAGGGTCTTGTAGGTGCCGAGCAGTTCGGTGACGCTGAACGCGCCCGCGATCGCGGAGTTCTTGGCGAGCGCGATGAGCGTGGAGCCGACCGGCGGGATCACGGACCGGAACGCCTGCGGCAGCACGACCAGTGCGAGGGTCTGCGTGAAGGTCATGCCGAGGCTGCGTGCCGCCTCGCCCTGTCCCCTGGGCACGGTGTTGATGCCGGAGCGCAACGCCTCGCAGATGAACGCCGAGGTGTAGCAGCCGAGCGCGAGCACGGCGAACACCTTGAAGGGCAGGACGAGTCCGAACCGCGGCAGGCCCAGCAGCACCGCGAAGAACAGCAGGGTGAGCGGGGTGTTGCGCAGCACGGTGACCCAGGCCGTGCCGAAGACGCGCAGCGAGGCGACGGGCGCGACACGGAAGGAGGCCGTCACGAAGCCCAGCACCAGGGCCAGCAGGGAGGCGTAGACGGTCAGTTCGACCGTGCCGAGGAAACCCTCGGCGAAGAGGGAGAAGTTGTCTGTCAGTACGTTCATGCCGTCTTCGCTTCAGCTCGCCGGATAGCGGTCGATCGGGGGCGGTTCGGGGGCGGGCACTCCGGACTGACCGAGCGTCGCCTCGTACGCCCTCTTCCAGTCGCCGTTCTCCTCGCGTGCCCGCAGCGCGTCGTCGAGGGCGTATCGCAGGGCGTTGTCGCCGCGCGGCACGCCGATGCCGTAGGGCTCCTGGGAGAAGGGCCTGCCGACGACCTTGAGCTCGTCGGGTGCCTTCGCCGCGTAGCCGATGAGGATCGCGTCGTCGGTGGTGACGGCGTCGACCTGGTAGGTGAGCAGGTTGTCGACGCACACCGAGTAGGTGTCGTAGGCGACCAGGACCGCCTTCGGGAACTGTTCCTTGATGCGCTGGTAGGGGGTCGAACCGGCCGCCGAGCAGACGCGTCTGCCGTCGAGGTCCTGCGGCCCCCGGATGTGCTTCTCGTCCTTGCGGACCAGCAGCGACTGTCCGGCCATGTAGTAGGGACCGGCGAAGCCCACGAGCTTCTTGCGGTTGTCGTTGATGGTGTAGGTGCCGACGTAGTAGTCGATCTGGCCGTTCTGCAGGGCGGTTTCGCGGTTGGCCGAGGCGATGGTGCGAAAGCGGACCCGGTCCGCCGGGAAGCCGAGCGAGGCCCCCAGTATCCTGGCGACCTCGATGTCGAAGCCGGAGTAGACACCGGTCGCCGGGTCCCGCTCGCCGAGGTAGGGCTGGTCCTCCTTGACCCCGACGCGCAGGTACCCGCGCTTCTTCGCCCGGGTCCAGGTCGGGGAATCGGGCAGCGTGAAGGCCCGGTCGACCTCGTAGTGGGGAAGCCTGTTCTGCACCGGACCCTTGGTGGGCGGGCTGCCCTCCTTGCCGCAGGCGGCGGCGAACAGCGCGGTCAGGACGGCCAGAACGGTCAGGAGGAGAGGCACACGTGTGGTACGGGACATGGGTCGCACTCCCCCGGCTCAGTGCTTGAGGATCTTGGAGAGGAAGTCCTTGGCGCGTTCGCTGCGCGGGTTGGTGAAGAAGGCCTCCGGGGTGCGGTCCTCGACGATGCGGCCGTCGGCCATGAAGACGACCCGGTTGGCGGAGGCGCGGGCGAAGCCCATCTCGTGGGTGACGACGACCATGGTCATGCCCTCACGGGCCAGTTGCCGCATGACCTCCAGCACCTCGTTGATCATCTCGGGGTCCAGGGCGGAGGTGGGCTCGTCGAAGAGGAGGGCTTTGGGCTCCATGGCGAGGGCGCGGGCGATGGCCACCCGCTGCTGCTGTCCGCCGGAGAGCTGCGCGGGGCACTTGTCGGCGTGGGCCAGCAGGCCCACCCGGTCCAGCAACGCACGGGAGCGGCTGTCGGCCTCGTCCTTCCTGCGCCTGCGGACCTTCACCTGGGCGAGGGAGACGTTCTGCAGGACCGTCTTGTGGGCGAAGAGGTTGAAGGACTGGAAGACCATGCCGACCTCGGCGCGGAGCTTCGCGAGGGCCTTGCCCTCCGAGGGCAGCGGCTGTCCGTCGAGGGTGATCGTGCCGGACTCGATGGTCTCCAGGCGGTTGATCGTCCGGCACAGCGTCGACTTCCCCGACCCCGAGGGGCCGATGACCACGACCACCTCCCCCTTGCCCACCGTGAGGTCGATGTCCCGCAGGACGTGCAGCTCCCCGAAGTACTTGTTGACGTTGCGCAGCTCGATCAACGGCTCGACGGCCATCCGCAGCCCTACTCACCTTCTGCCGTGTCGTGGTCGCCGCAAACTATCCAGAGAGCGGTGGAGCCGACGGACGACACGCACTTTCAGGCATTAGGCGTATTTAACCCTCGGGCGCGGGCTTCGGGCGTGGGCTTCGGGCGGATGCCGGTGCCCGTGGCCGGGCTCAGGACTCGGCGACCTCCGCGTACAGCTGCGACAGCTCGGGGACGCCGCTCGCCGCCCACTCCTGGCCTGACTCCACGACCTCGACCTCGCGGCCCGAGGGGAGCTGTATGACCGGCTCGCCGTCGGACCGGATGCGCCACACGGCGCCGGGTACGGTGCGCACGACCACCGTGCCCAGGTACAGCCCGGCGTCGTTGCCGAGCCAGGGCAGCGTCTCCGCGTCGTCGCGCCAGCGCGGGACCAACTGGTCCAGCGCCGCCAGGGAGGCCGGCGTGTCGTCCAGCTGGACGTCCGCCTCGGCCGCCTGGGAGCGGAGCAGTTCACATTCCGACAGCAGCGCGGCGATCGCCTCCGGGTCGGCCGGAAGCTCCGCACCACCGCTCTTGTCGTGCCGATGGCCCAGGAACGGAAGATGCATGCACCCAGCGTGGCATCACACGTCGAGATCGACCACCACCGGCGCGTGGTCGGACGCGCCCTTGCCCTTGCGCTCCTCTCGGTCGACGTAGGAGTCCTTGACAGCCTTCGAGAACGGACCGTTGCCGTACACCAGGTCGATGCGCATGCCGCGGTTCTTCGGGAAGCCGAGCTGGCGGTAGTCCCAGTACGTGAACGGGTGGTCGTACTTCAGCGGGCGCGGGACGACGTCGGTCAGGCCCGTCTCGCGCAGGGAGGCGAGGGCGGCGCGCTCGGCGGGGGTGACGTGCGTGGCGCCCTCGAAGGCGGCCCTGTCGTAGACGTCGTCGTCGGTCGGCGCCACGTTGTAGTCCCCCAGCACCGCGAACGGGCGGCCGCCGGCCGCGTCGTCGGCGACGGCGGCCTTCAGTGCCTCGAACCACTGGAGCTTGTAGGCGTAGTGCGGGTGGTCCACCTCGCGGCCGTTGGGCACGTACACCGACCAGACGCGGACCGGGCCGCAGGTCGCCGAGACGGCGCGGGGCTCGACCACGCCCTCGTAGCCCGGGTCGCCCGGCAGGCCCTTGACGACGTCTTCAAGGCCGACGCGGGAGAGCACCGCCACGCCGTTCCACCGGCCGGTCGCGTTGACCGCCGACTCGTAGCCCAGCTCGCGCAGCTGGTCGACCGGGAACTGCTCCTCGGCGATCTTCGCCTCCTGGAGGCAGAGCACGTCGGTGCCGCTGCTCTCCAGCCAGGCGAGCAGCCGCGGCAGGCGGGCGGTGATCGAGTTCACGTTCCAGGTGGCGATGCGCATGCCTCACAACCTACCTGCCGGGTCTGACAACCGGCCCGGCGCACAGCACACCGTGCACGGCTGACGGCGGACGGCTGACGGCTGACGGCTGACGGCTGACGGCTGACGGCGGACGGCTCACAGCTCGGCGGAGGCTCCCGGGGCGAGCCGCAGGTGCTCCGCGCCGGCCAGGGCGCCGATCTGGCGGTCGTAGATCGGGCGGGCGAGGTCGGTGAGGAGGGCGTCGTGGATGTCGTAGGCGCGCTGCGGGGCGACCTCGCGGACGTAGTCGATGACCTCGGCGATCTTGTTCCAGGGGGCCATCACGGGGAGCATCAGGGTCTCCACCGGCCGGTCGGGGACGGTGAGGGCGTCGCCGGGGTGGAAGACCCGGCCGCCGTCGATCAGGTAGCCGACGTTGGTGATGCGCGGGATGTCGGGGTGGATCACCGCGTGCAGCTCGCCGTGGACCTGGACGTCGAAGCCGGCGGCGGTGAAGGTGTCGCCGTGCCCGACGGTGTGCACGCGCCCCGGGAAAGCCGCCGAGATCTGGTCGGCGACGGACTTCAGGGTCCAGATCCCGGCGGCCGGGTTCGCCTCCAGAGCGGCGCGCAGCCGGCCCTCGTCGAAGTGGTCGGCGTGCTCGTGCGTGACCAGGATCGCGTCCGCGCCGGCCGCCGCGTCCTGCTCGCTGAACCCGCCCGGGTCGATGACGAGCGTCCGCCCGTCCTTCTCCAGGCGGACGCAGGCGTGGGACTTCTTGGTGAGCTTCATGCCTCCCCATCCTGCCGTCACCGGGTGCCCGGGGCTCACTCGGCGGGCGTGGTCTCCTCACGGATGACCCGCTGGGCCACCCGGAACGCGCCGCTCGCCGCCGGCACCCCGCAGTACACGGCCGCCTGGAGCAGCACCTCGCGGATCTCGTCCGGGGTGAGGCCGTTGCGCAGGGCGGCACGGACGTGGGTGGCCAGCTCCTCCAGGTGACCGCCGGCGACCAGCGCGGTGAGCGTGACGCAGCTGCGGGCGCGGCGGTCGAGGCCGGGCCGGTCCCAGATCTCGCCCCAGGCGTAGCGGGTGACGAACTGCTGGAAGTCGCCCGAGAAGTCGTCGGCGTCGGCCAGGGTCCGGTCGACGTGCGCGTCGCCCTGCACCTCGCGGCGGATCTTCAGCCCGGTCTCGTACCGGTCGGGCGTCCCGGGCGGCTGCGCCGGTACGACGGCCGGGGCGATCTCGGCGACGGGGCCGGCGTGCGGCGCGGCCGTCAGGGCGGGGTTGACCGGGGCGGCCGGAAGCGCGGTCTGGCCGGTGTCGAAAAGCTGCCGCCAGGCGGTGGAGAAGTGCCGTACGAGGAGGTCGGTGACGGCGGCGGGCTGCTCGACCGGCACCAGATGCGAGGCGCCGGGGACGACCGCGAGGCGCGCGTCCGGTATCCCGGCGACCAGGGTGCGTGCCTCGGCCGGACCGGTGACCTGGTCGTCGGAGCCGACCAGCACCAGCGTCGGCGCGTCGACCCGGCCCAGCTCGGGCCGCACGTCGAACCCGGCGAGCGCCTCGCAGGCGGCGATGTAGCAGCCCGGGTCGGTGGTGCGCACCATCTGCACGGCCCAGTCGGTTATGGCGGGCTGGGCGGCGGAGAAGCCGGTGGTGAACCAGCGGTCGGGGGCACTGCGGGCGATCGGGTCGAGCCCGTTCGTCCGTACGATCACACCGCGCTGGCGGAACTCGTCGGCCGTGCCGAACCGGGGCGAGGCGGCGACCAGCGCGAGCGAGGCGAGCCGCTCGGGGTTGCGCAGGGCCAGCTCGATGCCGATGGCGCCGCCCAGCGAGCAGCCGGCGTAGCCGAAGCGCTGCACGCCGAGGCCGTCCAGGGTGGCCAGCAGCCGGGCGGCCAGCTCGCCGACGGAACCGGCCGGATGCGCGGGGGCGCCGCCGTGGCCCGGCAGGTCGAAGCGGAAGACGCGCCACTGCTTGACCAGCTCCGGTACCTGGCGGTCCCACATGTGCCACGTGGTGCCCAGCGAGGGGCCCAGGATCAGGACCGGGGCGTCTTCTGGCCCGTCAAAGCGGTATTGCAGGGTGTTCGGTGGTGTCTCGCTCACCCGTCTGAGCCTCTCATCTGTCACGACAGCCCCTATGAGCGGGGGTCTGGCTTTAGCTGTTTGACCAGATGGAAGACCTCCCGGGCCGCGTAGCGCTTGAGGCAACGGACGATTTCGCGCCGGGTCTTGCCCTCCTTGATCCGCCGCTCGTAGTAGTCCTGAGTGCGCGGATCGACCCGCAGGCGGGTGAACACGATGCGATGCAGCGCGGCATTGGCCTGCCGGTCGCCGCCGCGGTTGAGACGACGGAACTGCCGGCGCCCCGAGGAACGCTCGACAGGGCTGACACCGCACAGCGCAGCGAACGACGCCTCACTGTCCAGCCGCTCCGGATTGTCCCCCACCGTGACCAGCAGAGCGACCGCCGTGTCCGGACCGATCCCCACCACGTCGAGCAGCTGCGGGGCATGCCGTTGCACAAGCCGGGCCAGACGAACCTCCACCTCCCGGATCTCTTCGGAGAGCCGGCCGATCCGGGATGCCAGCAGGCCCAACGTGATCCGCGTGGCCTGCGCTACCGGCTCTTCGCCGACCTCTTCCTGGCCGCTCGCGTCGTTGAACCGCGCACAGGTACGGAAGAGTTCGGCATTACCCAGTCCAGCCAGCTCTTCCCGTAAGGCGGGCTCGGCAGTGACGAGTACGGCCTTGAGCTGGTTAATGGCCTGCGTGCGGGCTTTGACCGCCGACGCCTTCGTGAGCTTGTACATTCTCGCGATCTGCACCGGCCCGTCACCCGATTTGGCCCGGGCGCGGGCCCGCCCGCTCAACACGGCTCGCGCCGCGTTCTGGGCATCGAGCGGATCCGACTTGCCGCGCCGACGGCGATCCGCCCGGTCCATCCAGTTCACGTCAAACACGTCCACACCCTGGGCCAGCAGATAGCGGGACAGGGACGCCCCGTAGGAGCCGGTCCCCTCCACTCCAGCCCGCCTCACGGTTCCCGACTTCCCGGCCCACTTCAGCAGAGCGCGGTATCCAGCCGCGGTGGCCGGGAACTCGTCAGTGGCCAGCACCGCCCCCGTCAAGGAAAGCACCGCAGCCACATGGGCATCACGATGTGTATCCACGCCCAGCACCACCTCACCCGCGGGGCGGCGGCGGGCCTTCGGAGCAGGCAACGTACTGGACATGGTCGAATTCGCCATACCCGATCCCTTCCCGGTCCGATGACGTGTCGCGTTGCCGGTACCGGGCCGCGTCGGACGGTCAGAATCGTGAGGACGCCACAACGATCGGCAGGCCCCTACCGGGACACGCCCCGCCAGTCCGGTACCGACAACGCACCATCCCCGGCCAACAGCCGACACCGTGTGACTTACTGATCGTTTCAGAATGAGTTGCGCTGCGGGTCTTGTGCTCGACGATCTTGGTCGGCAGGGTGTCCGGAGTGCGTGCTGATCTTGTTCCTGACGACCTGTGGGAGCGGGTGGCCCCGCTGCTGCCGC
>NZ_JBICZA010000014.1:219338-223442 GCF_043201585.1 Streptomyces sp. NPDC048297 | reverse complement strand
CCGCGAAGTCCTGGGAGTGACGGCCGGCGGCAGCGGGACCGAGGTGTTCTGGACCGAGTTCCTGCGTTCTTTGCGTGAACGCGGCCTGTCCGGGGTCCGACTCGTGCTCGCGGACCACCACTCGGGCCTGGTCAAGGCGATCCGCAAGGTCATGCTCGGTGCCGCCTGCCAGCACTGTCGTGTTCATTTCCTGCGGAATGTCTTCGCGGTGATCCCGGGAGAGGCAGCGGAGATGGCCGCGGCGCCGATCCGCACGATCTTCGCCCAGCCCACCGCCGACGCCGTACGGGCCCGGGTCGACGCGGTCGCCGGCATGCTCGGCGCTCAGTTCCCCAAGGCCAGGGCGATGCCGCTGGAGGCGAAGGAGGACCTGACCGCGTTCGCGGTCTCCCCGGAGCGGCACTGGAAGAAGATCCAATCGACAAACCCGCTGGAGCGGCTCAACCGCGAGGTCAAGCGCCGCACCGATGTCGTCCAGGTCTTCCCCGACGACGACGCGCTCCTGCGGCTGGTCACCGCCGTGCTCTTCGAGCTCCACGACGAATGGACCGCCTTCCCACGGCGCTACCTGCCCGAGGGAAGCATGGATCGGATTTACCCCGCCGAGCTCCCCGAAAGCGCCCCCGCGCTACCCAACACCACCAACACGACCTCGGGCTGACCGCCTACACCACCAGAAGGGACGCCATCCGCTGGAGGGTGAGGGCCGGGTCGTCGGTGTGGTCTCCGAGGCCGATCTGCTGCCCACGGAGGAGCTCCGGGACGGCCCCGACGCGGGCTACCTCCAGCTGCGTCAGCCCGTCGACGTGGCGAAGGCCGGCGCCCTCACGGCAGGGGACCTCATGTCCTCCCCCGCCGTCACGGTCCGCGCCGACGCCACCCTGGCCGAGGCCGCACGCATCATGGCTCGGCAGGGGGTCAAGAGGCTGCCGGTGGTGGACGAGGCCTGTCTGCTGGCGGGCGTCCTCAGCCGTGCCGACCTGCTGAGAGTGTTCCTGCGTGACGACAAGGACATTGCCAGGGAGGTCCGCCGCGAGATCGTCGCGTACCTCTTCCCTCCGCCGTCCTCCGCCGTCCAGGTGGAGGTGCGCGACGGGTCGCCACCCTGACAGGGCGGGTCGGCGACGCCTCCCTGATACCCGTGGCCGCTCGTCTGGTGCGGGCCGTCGAGGGCGTGGTGGACGTGGAGTTCGACCTCTCCCAGGACGGCCCTGGTGCCCGCGTGGCCCCGCGCGCGTGGCCCGGGGATGACGTCCGTGAGGTCAGGCGGCGGTGAGCAGGTTCTTCACCTCGACGACGTCGGCGATGTTCTCCACCTCGGCCGCCAGCCGGGCCGAGCTCGCCGCAGGCATCCGGCCCGTCAGCTCCACGACGCCGTCGTGCACGGCCACCTCGACCGCCTGTCGATCACCGGGCGGGCAACAGGCCTCGATCCTGGCCTCCACCTCCGCCCGGATTCCGGCGTCGTCCCGGATGAGGGCCTGCAACAGCGCATCGCGGCGCACGACTCCGACGAGGCGACCCTCGCGGTCGGTGACGGGAAGCCTCTTCAGCCGGGACAGCGCGGCGAGCCAGGCGGCCTCGGCAGCGGTCGCGCTCGGCAACGTCGTGATCGCGGGGCTCGTCATCAGGTCGGCGGCCGTCTCGCCGCGGGCCTTGCCGTGCATCCGCCGCTCGCGCAGCCTGCCGATGGGTCCGGCTTGGTGGCCCGACGCCTCGAAGGCGACCTTGGCCAGCAGATCGGACTCCGACACGACTCCGAGCACATGGTCCTCCGCGTCCACCACCGGGACGGCGCCGAGCTGTTCGCGCGCCAGGAGTCGGGCGATGTCGCGGTATGACAGGTCCTCGGGTACGCAGGCCGCGGGCACGTCCATGACGTCCCGCACGAAGCGGATCCCGGTTTCGGGCGGCGAGGGGCGGTGCGGGGGCGATGCGGCCGACGGCGCCGGATGCGCGGTGACGTCCGCAGGGGCCCGCCCCTCCGTGTGTGCCTGGTCGGCCGCGGCCGTGGCCACGGCGCCCAGATAGCGGAGCAGCATGTCCTGCCGTTCCGTCTCGCCGGGGCTCCGGGGACGGGAGGGCAGGTCCCGTCGGGCCTGGGCCTGGGCGGAGTAGTTCTCGTGCTCGTTCACGGCTGCCTCCGGACTCCGTCGCCTCGCCTACCCGTCCCAGTCTTTCGCTCCGTTCGGCCCTGCCAAGAGCCGAACGGCCCTGGTGGAACGGCGTGACGGCCCTTTCCGGTGCGGGGCGCGGCGGGAACGGTGAAACTGAAGGAGCAGCCGACCGCAGGAGGCGGCCGATGAGTCTGCGGGACTTCCTGGAGCGGTTCCGTCCGGCGGGGACACCGGGAGCGTCTGCCACCGGTGCCCCCGCCGACCGTACGGCGGAACGGGCCGCGGAACTGGAACCCGCCCTCGCACAGCTGGAGGCTGTGCAGCGGGAGGCGGCGGGGATCCGGGCCGCGGCGGACGCGGCGGACGCGGCGGACGCGGCGGCCGAGGCGGACGCGGCGGCCGAGGCCCTACGGCGGGATGCCGTGCGGGAGGCGGCGCGGCTCGTCGCGGCTGCTCAGGAGCGTGCTCCCGAGGTCCGCCGGCAGGCCGCCGAGCCCATGGTCCAGGAGGCTCGCAGGCAGGCGGACGCCCTTCGCTCCGCCGGTGAGAGGGCTGCTTCGGCCGTCCGGGAGAGGGCCGCGGAGCGGATGCCGGGTCTGGTGGAGTCCGCGGTGGCCGACGCCGTACGCCTGGCAGACGGACGGGGCAGCGGCCTGGCCGGAGGCAGAGACGAAGGCAGAGGCAGAGGCAGAGGTGAAGCGCCATGAGTGCCGGCTGGGTCGCCGGGGCGGTGCGGGCCAAGGCGCTGGTCGGCCGGTATCCGGGCGCCGGTGGGGGGCGGCAGATCGCGGCCTGTGGCACGCTCGACGACGCCCTGCGGCGTCTGGCGACGACCCCGTACTCCAGGTACGTGCGGACGGCGGTCTCCCTGCCCGAGGCCCAGCGGGCGGTGGCGGCCACTCCGCTGTGGCATCTGCGGGTGCTGGCCGGCTGGCTGCCCCGAGGCGGTGTCCGCCTACTCGTCCCGCTCGCCGCCGGGTTCGAGATCGCCAACGTGACCACCTGGCTGCTCACCCCGGACGAGCGCCGTGCGCAGGCCCCGCAGCCGTATCGGCTCGGGGCGCTGGAGACGGCCTGGCGGAGTCTGGAGCATGCCGGGACACCTGCGCAGCTGCGGGCGGCGCTCGCCGCATCGCCGTGGGGCGATCCGGGCGGCGACACGCCGTGGGCGCTCATCACCGGCATGCGTATGGCCGCCGCGCGGCGCACCGCCGTCTCCGTACCGCCCGCGCGCCGCTGGGCCCAGGGACGCGCGGCCCTGCTGACGGCCCGCGAACTGTTCGTGCATCGACGCCCCCTGCCGGAACCCGCGTGACGTGACGCGGCACGGCTGCTCGGTGCGCGGGCGTCGGCTGCCGCCTCGTACCAGGAGTTCCGCGAGCGTCTCCCCTCGACCGCCGGTCGGGTCCTTGCCGACGTGGAGGAGCCGGGCGCGCTGTGGAGGCCGAGGCCCGCTGGTGGCGGACCGTGGAGGCCGACGCTACGGCGATGCTGCGCGAGGGCCGGTACGGTCCCCGCGTCGTCGTGGGCGCGGTGGCGGTGCTGTCCGTGGATGCCTGGCGGGTGCGGGCGGCGCTGGAGTCCGCCGCGCGCGGCGGGCGGCCCGGGGAGGTCTTCAATGCCCTTCGCTGAGGCGATGACGCCGGTCCGGATGCGCCGTGTGGCGGTGATAGTGCCGCAGGTGGCCCTACCGGACGCGCTGGTGCGGATCGCGGAGGCCGGTTGTGTGGAACTGGACCGCGCCGAGGAGGCACCTGCGGGAGCGGCGGCGGTACGGCTGCAGCGGCTCCGGGGAGGTGTCATGACGGCCGGACCGGAGGGCACGACCTCGGCCGAACCGGAGGGCACGACCTCGGCCGGACCGGAGGGCGCGACCTCGGCCGAACCGGGGAGCACCGCCCCGCCCAGACCAGAGAGCACCACCTCCACCGAACCAGAAAGCACCGCCCCGCCCAGACCAGAGAGCACCACCTCCACCGAACCAGAC
>NZ_JBICZA010000014.1:214996-219242 GCF_043201585.1 Streptomyces sp. NPDC048297 | reverse complement strand
GAAAGCACCGCCCCGCCCAGACCAGAGAGCACCACCTCCACCGAACCAGAAAGCACCGCCCCGCCCAGACCAGAGAGCACCACCTCCACCGAACCAGAGAACACCGCCCCGCCCAGACCAGAGAGCACCACCTCCACCGAACCAGAAAGCACCGCCCCAGTCGTCCTCGCCGCCACCGAGCCCGACCTCGACCTGCTCGAAGAGCGTCGCAGTGTCGCGTTGCTGGCGGGCGAGGCCCAGTTGGAGGAGCGGGCGGAGGGCGCGGTACGGCACGGGGAGGTGGCCGCACTGGCCGGGTGGTGTCCGGCCACCGACATGGCGCGCGTCGCCGGACGGCTGGCCGCCGCGGGCGGCGCGCTGCTGCCGTTGCCGCTGCCGCGCGGCACCGATCCGCCGACGCTCCTGCGGTCGGGAAGGTCCGTCTCCTTCGCGCCGCTGGTCCGGCGTGGCCTGGGGCGGGTGTGCAACGGGCGGGGCGAACCCGCCGACGGCGGACCGCCGGTGCTGGGCGCCGGCTACGCACCGGTCGGCGGTGCGCCGATCAACCCGGTGGGGCGGGAGCCGCCGGACGAGCCGGTGCTCACCGGTGTCGGCGCCGTGGATGTGCTCACCACGCTGGTACGGGGCCAGAAACTGCCGGTGTTCTCGGTGGCCGGACTTCCCCATCTGGAGCTGGCGGTGCAGGTGGCGGCGCAGGCGACGTGCGGCGGTGAGCCGTTCGCCGTCGTGTTCGCCGGTATGGGGCTCACGCACGCCGACGCGGCGTTCGTCCGGGACGGGCTGGCCGCCCGCTCCTCCGCACGGGAACTGGCCCTCTTCCTCAACACGGCCGACGACCCGGTGATCGAGCGGTTGCTCACCCCGCGTCTCGCGCTGACCGTCGCGGAGCACCTCGCCTTCGCGCGGGGCCGTCACGTCCTGGTGGTGATGACGGACATGACTGCCTACTCGGAGGCGTTGCGCGAAGTGTCCGCCGCGCGGGGGGAGATGCCGGCGCGCCGGGCCTACCCGGGCTACCTCTACAGCGACCTCGCGTCCCTGTACGAGCGCTGCGGCAGGATCAGGGGCCGCCCGGGGTCGGTGACCGTCGTACCGGTGCTCACCATGCCCGCCGGCGACATCACCCACCCCGTGCCGGACCTCACGGGTTACATCACCGAGGGCCAGATCGTGCTGTCCACCGCGGTCCACGCCTCCGGCACGTATCCCCCCGTCGACCCCCTGGCCTCGCTGTCCCGGCTGATGCGCAAGGGGACCGGTCCTGACCGCACCCGTGCCGACCATCCAGCCGTCGCCGTTCAGTTGATCGCCGCGCTGGCCCGGTCGCGTCAGGTGCGGGAGCCGGCCGACCTGATCGGGCGGTCGGCGCTCAGCCCGGCCGACCTGTCCTTCCTGGACCTGGCGGACGCCTTCCGGCAGCGGTTCCTCGCGCAGGGAGCGGACGAGAACCGATCGCTGGACGAGTCCATGGACCGGGCCTGGGACGTGCTCCTGACCCTGCCCGCCGGCGAACTCGGCATGATCCCCGCCGGCCTTCTCGCCGCGCACGCCCCTTCGCGGCACGAGGAGGCGAAGTGAGCGCGCACGCACGCCGGGTGCCGACAGGGCGCGCCGGCCGGCTGCGCCTTCGCCGCAGCCTCGGCACCGCGCGACGTGGAGCGGACCTGCTGGAACACAAGCTCCGGCTCCTGCTGGACCGGGAGCGCGCGGAGCGGCGGGCGGCCGAGGAGGCCTACCGCGTGTGGCGGGACCGGCTGGCCGAGGCCGACGTATGGCTGGTGCGCGGTGTGCTGCTCGGCGGTGAGCGGGCGCTGGCCGAGGCGGTTTTGGCGGACCGGGCCTTCGTCGACGTCGAGTGGGACGCGCTGATGGACGTGCGTCATCCCGCGACCGTCGCCTGGACCGCCCCCGTCCGCTCACCCGCCGAACCGACGCCCTCCAACACCGCGCTGGCGCACGCCGAGAGCTCCTACCTGGCCGCGGTCCCCGCAGCGGCGGAACACGCTGCCCGCACGGCGGCCGCCCGACTGCTCTCAGCCGAGGCGGAACGGACCGCGCAGCGGGTTCGCGCCCTGCGTCGCCACTGGATCCCCCAGCTGGAAAACGAACTGTCGGCGGTGGAACTCGCTCTGGAGGAAGCCGAACACGAGGAAGCGGTACGACGACGCTGGGCCGCCACACACGGAGCCGGGTGAGGGGCCGGGCCGGGGCGATGGGCTGGCGTGGCGGGAGGGAAGTCCGTTCGGTCCCGGGTCAGGACCGTTCGGCCCCTGCCGACGCACGGCCCGCCGAGCGCACGGTGGGGGCATCGGTCATCGGTCACCGGTCGAGGTCCCGGCCGGGCGCGCCCGCGGCGCGAGCGGCGGTCTCCGCGACCGGCACCGGCACGCTCCGTTGCGAAGGGAAGCCATCGTGTCCGCGCAACCCTTTGACGATCAGACCATCAAAGCGCTCGTGGCAGCGGCCACGGCGGCGCCCTCGCTGCACAACGCGCAGCCCTGGAGGTTCCGTCACCTGCGCGGGACCGGCGTCCTGCGCCTGTACGCCGACCTGGAACGCACGTTGCCGCGCACCGACCCCGGCAAACGAGGTCTGCACATCGGCTGCGGCGCCGCGCTGCTCAATCTCCGTGTGGCCGCCGCTTGGGCGGGGCTGACGCCGGAAGCGGAGCTGTTCCCGGACCCGGCCGACGCGGAGTTCCTCGCTGAGGTGCGGCTGAGCGGCGCCGCCCGCCCCGACGACGCGCTCGCCCTGCTGCACCCGGCGATCCGGCGTCGTCACTCCAGCCGCCATCCGTTCCGCGACGAGACGATCCCCGGCGCCCTGCGCGAGCGCCTGTCCGACGAGGCCCTCGCCGAGGGTGCGCGGTTGCTGTTCCCGGGTGCCTGGCACGTGCGGTCGGTCCTGGACCTGGTCCGGGACGCCGAGGGGTGGGAGGCGCTGGACGCGGACATGCGCGGTGAGACGGAACGATGGGCGCACGTGGATCCGTCGGGTACCGAAGGGGCGACGGACGGCATCCCCGCAGAGGCGTTCGGGCCCGCCGCACGAGGTGGCTCCGCTCCCGTTCGTGACTTCGCGGTCGGCCGTCCGATGCCGGGCCGCGCCTGGGCGTCGTTCGAGAGGAACCCGCAGATCGCCCTGCTGGGCACGGCCGACGACCGGCCCGTGGACTGGCTGCGCGCCGGGCAGGCGCTGGAGCGGGTTCTGCTGCGGGCCACCGCGGACGGGCTGGTGGCCTCGGTGACCTCCCAGCCGCTGGAATGGCCGGACCTGCGGTGGACGGCGCGCGACCCGCTGTCGGCAATGGCCCATGTGCAGATGGTGCTCCGGCTCGGCTACGGCCCCGAGGGACACGCGAGCCCGCGCCGGCCGGTCGACGGGGTGCTCGACATCGTCTGAGGGCCGTCTCCGGTGTCCGGTGGAACCGCGAACCGCACGGTCCGCCATGACGGCGAGGAGCAGGTGCAGGTGTAGGTGAGGAGTCGTCGTATGAAGGTCTGCGAGGTGATGACCGCTCCGCCGGTGTGCGTCGCACCCCGCGTCCCGCTGGTGGAGGTGACCCGGCGGATGGCCGAGTGCGCCGTCGGCTCCGTTCTCGTCGTGGAGAACGGCGCGCTGCGCGGCATCGTCACCGACCGCGATCTCGCCCTGCGCGGCATGGGCGGCGGTATGGCCCCGGAGGCACCGGTGGACGCGGTGATGTCGGCCGAGGTCGTCACCGTCGATGCCGACGACGACCTCCAGGTGGCCTACCGGGCGTTCCGCCGCACGGAGGTCCGCCGTCTTCCGGTTCTGGACGGGGGCCGGGTGGTCGGGGTGCTGACGATCGACGACCTCTTCCTGGACGTCTTCAGGCGACTGGGCGACCTGCTGGGACCGGTCGCCTGGAGCGTGCTGCAGGAGCCGCCCGGTCCGACGTCGGCGTGTGGTGGTCCGCGTGTGCTCTGAACCGGCCCACCGGACAGCGACCGCGCCGCGCGAGGGCGGCCCGCCGACCGACACCGGGGTTCCGACGCCGGGGTTCCGGCGACGGGGTCGCCCGCACCGATCACCACGACGCGGCATTTCCGGTACGGCGAGACGCCGATAGAGCCGAGCGGGTACGGGACGGGACCGGTCGTCCCCCGGGGCGAGTCGGCCGACGGAATTCGTTACCGTGTACGGGTTCACACGTCCGTCCACCCGTCACGAATTCCCCACGAGATTGCCAGCTTGCTTGAATTGCGATAGGGGCACCATGGCC